>DASXEF010000575.1:0-1554 GCA_036490255.1 Kofleriaceae bacterium | reverse complement strand
TGCACGACCGAGCTCGGGCGCGTCGCCGCGCTCAAGCCCGAGTTCGACAAGCGCAACGTGAAGGTCATCGGGCTCTCCGTCGATCCGCTCGGCTCGCACAAGGAGTGGGCGAACGACATCAAGGAGACGCAGGGCCACGCGCTCAACTTCCCGCTGATCGGCGATGGCGACAAGAAGGTCGCGAACCTGTACGGCATGATCCACCCGAACGCGAGCGACACCGCGACGGTGCGCAGCGTGTTCGTCATCGGGCCCGACAAGAAGCTCAAGCTGTCGCTGACGTATCCGGCGAGCACCGGCCGCAACTTCGACGAGATCCTGCGCGTGATCGATTCGCTGCAGCTGACCGCGAAGCACAAGGTCGCGACGCCGGTCGACTGGAAGCAGGGCGGCGACGTGATCATCGTCCCGTCTGTATCGGACGCCGACGCGAAGCAGCTGTTCCCGGCGGGCTTCAAGACGATCAAGCCGTACCTCCGCATCGTCCCGCAGCCGAAGTAACACCGTCCGGCAAAGCGCGTCCGCGATTGGCGGCGCGACGCGGGTCTGCCTAGACTCGAGCCATGCGCGTTTGCTTGTTCGCGTTCGCGATGGTGACGGCGTGTTCCTCGACCGACGCACGGCCGGAGTGCCACGCCGCGCTCACGCACTACTTCGCCGCGGGTTGCACCGTCGGCGGGTCGGAAACGAGCGCGGAGGACTCGTGCACGTCGGTCGGCAACACGCTGCCCGCCGAATGCCAGAGCCCGTTCGACGCGCTGATGACGTGCCTCGACGCCGTACCGGATCCCGTGTCGTCGTCGGACCAGTGCAACTGCGACGACGACTGGGAATCGGCGATCGAATTGTGTGACTGAACGAATGTGATAGACATGGGCGATGTCGACGGAGCGCCGCCCGGTCCCGCTGCACGCGCAGCCCGTCTCCGTCGATGTCGTCGCCGACCGGCTCGTCGATGCGTACTTCGATCCGAGCGCGAAAGAGATGCAGCACATCGGCAGCTACGAGCTGCCGAGCGAAGCGGGCGTCGAGCGCGTCGTCGAGCTCGCGCGCGAGCTCTTGTTCCCGGGCTACGCCGGACCCGACGTTCCGCGCAGCGAGCGCCGCGATGTTCGCGAGCTCGTCAAGCAGCGGCTCGGCGAGCTTCGCGAGGCGCTGCATCGCCAGGTCTATCGCGCGCAGCATCACAAGCGGCAGCAGCAGCTCGGCAAGAACG
The DNA here is from genome assembly GCA_036490255.1 of Kofleriaceae bacterium. GTDB lineage: Bacteria > Myxococcota_A > Polyangia > Haliangiales > Haliangiaceae > JABFXX01. The sequence goes on along the minus strand of DASXEF010000575.1, from coordinate 338 downwards.
AGCTCGAGTGCGCCGAATGCACGTCGCGCGCGGACGGCATCACCGCGCGATTCCTGACGCGCTTGCCCGATCTGCGCGCCGCGGTTCGACTCGATCTCCGCGCCGCGTTCGAGAGCGATCCCGCGGCGACCGGAATCGACGAGATCTTGTTTTGCTACCCCGGCACGTATGCGGTGACCGTCTATCGCATCGCACACGCGCTGCTCGAAGAAGGCGCGGTGCTGATCCCGCGCATGATGACCGAGCTCGCGCACCGCCAGACCGGCATCGACATTCACCCCGGCGCGACGATCGGCCCGTCGTTCTTCGTCGACCACGGCACCGGCGTCGTGATCGGC
>DASXEF010000505.1:0-3744 GCA_036490255.1 Kofleriaceae bacterium | reverse complement strand
GTTCGATGTCGAGCGCGCGTGGGACAACATCCCGATCGGCCGTGGCCTGTGGAACACGAAGCTGTACGTGCTCGATCGTCACGATCGGCTGTGCCCGATCGGCGTCGCCGGCGAGCTGTGCGTCGCCGGCGCGAACATGTCGCGTGGCTACTTGAATCGTCCCGAGCTCACCGCCGAGAAGTTCGTGCCGCATCCGTTCGAGCCCGGCGCGCGGATGTATCGCACCGGCGACCTCGCGCGCTGGAAGCCCGACGGCAACGTCGAATATCTCGGCCGCATCGACACGCAGGTGAAGATCCGCGGCTATCGCATCGAGCTCGGCGAGATCGAATCGGCGTTGCTCGCGGTGCCCGGCATCACCGGAGCCACGATCGTGCACGCGCACGATCGATTGATCGCGTACATCGTCGGCGCGCCGAGCGAAGCAACGCTGCGCGACGCGCTCGCACGCGATCTGCCCGAGTACATGATCCCGGCGGCGTGGTGCCGGTTAGACGCGCTGCCGGTGACGCCGAACGGCAAGGTCGACAAGAAGGCGTTGCCTGCCATCGATGTCGCTGCCACCACGGTGTCGATCGAGCCACCCGCCGACGAGCGCGAGCGCGTGCTCGTCGAATGTTTCGCACACGTGCTCGGCCTGGCGCCGGCCGCGATCTCGGTGACCGCGAGCTTCTTCGAGCTCGGCGGTCACTCGCTCAAGGCGATCGCGTTGATCGGCGAGATCTATCAACGGCTCCAGCTCGAGCTCAAAGTCTCCGAAGTATTTCGTCATCCGACGGTGCGTGCGCTCGCAGCGCGGCTCGGCGTCGGTGCGACCACGCTCGCGCCGATCACGCGGCCGCCGAAAGCCGATTCGTATCCGGCGTCGTCGGTGCAGACGCGCATGTTCTTGCTGCAGCAAATGTCGCCCGACAGCGCGGCATACAACGTGCCGAACCTGTTCGCCGTCGCGCCCGGCGTGACCCGCGCGCAGGTCGCGGCCGCGTTTACCGAGCTCGCGGCGCGTCACGATGCGTTTCGCGTCGCGTTCGCGCTCGACGGCACGCGCGTGCGAATTCGCGAGCTGGCCGCCGTGCTCGAGCTCGCCGACGTCGCGACGACAGAAGCCGAACGCGACGCCGTCGTCGACACGCTGGTCAAGCCGTTCGATCTGACGCGCGCTCCGCTCGCACGTGTCACGTGGATCACGACCGAGCGCGCGAGCTACGTGCTGTTCGACATGCACCACATCGTCACCGACGGCACGTCGACCGCGATGCTGCTGAACGAGCTCGAGCTGCTGCTCGCCGGCGAGGCGCTCGCGCCACCGCCGCTCGGGCTCGTCGCGTGTGCCGCGTGGGAGAACAGTGACCCGGCGCGCGCGGTGATCGCGAAGCAAGCCGAGTTCTGGCGCGCGCGGTTTCCCGACGGCGTGCCGACGCTCGGGCTCGTCGGCGATTTTCCACGACCGGCGACGGTAGATCCGGCCGGCGATGTCGTCGCGAGCGAGCTACCCGCCACGCTCGTCGCATCGTTGCGCGAGGTCGCGCGCGCACGAAACGTCTCGATGCACGCGCTGTTGCTCGCCGCGTTCGACGTGCTGCTCGCGCGGCTCTCGCGGCAAGACCAGATCGCCGTCGGCACGGCCGTCGCCGGCCGCTGGCATCCCGACATGCAAGGCGCCGCCGGCATGTTCGTCAACACGCTCGTGCTCGCGAACACCGTCGATCCGAAGCGACCGTTCGGCGAGCTCGTCACGGAAGTCGCACGGCGATCGATCGAAGCGCTCGACAACCAAGCGTACCCGTTCGCCGAGCTCGTCGAGCTGATCGGCGACGCACGCCACGCCGGTCACACGCCGCTCGTCGACGTGATGTTCACGCTGCAATCGCCGGAAGGCGAAGCGATCACCGGCGGCAAGCTCACCGGCGTCAACGTCGAAGGCCACACCGCGAAGTTCGATCTCTCGGTCGTGTTCGACGAGCGCGCCGACGGCATCACGCTCGCGATCGAATATCGCACCAGCTTGTTCCGGCGCGACTCGATCGAGCGTTACGCGCGCTGCTTCGTGCGCTTGCTCGACGACATCGCGCAGCGTACCGATGCGCCGATCGAGCAACTCCGCATCCTCACCGATGCCGATCGCGAGCTCGTCGAGCTCGCGTGGAATCGCACCGAGCGCGCGTTTCCCGACGAGCTGGCGTTGCATCGCGTGTTCGAGCGCACGGCCGCGCGATTCCCCGATCGGATCGCGCTCGCCGATTCCGCGCGCACGTACACGTACGCCGAGGCCGACGCCGCCGCGAATCGGCTCGCGCATCGCCTGCGCGGGCTTGGCATCGCGCGCGACGGTATCGTCGCGATCTTGAGCCCGCCGTCGTGCGAGCTGATCGTCGCCGAGCTCGCCGCGCTCAAGGCCGGCGGCGCGTTCTTGCCGCTCGATCCGCGCCATCCGCGCGATCGCCTCGAGTACACGCTGCGCGATAGCGCCGCGCGCGTGCTGATCTCGGCCGCCGAGCTCGATCGCGAGCTCGATTGGGCCGGTCCGCGGCTCGCGATCGATCGCGCGCTGTTTGCAGATGGCCCCGCGACGCCACCCGCGATCGATGCATCTCCGAGCGACCTCGCCTACGTGATCTACACGTCGGGCTCGACGGGGAAACCGAAGGGCGTGATGATCGAGCACGCGTCGTTCGTCGGCTACATCCAGCGCGTGATCGACGCGTACGCGCTGACCGAACGCGATCGTTGCAGCAAGTACGCCGGCATCGGCTTCGACGCGTCGATCCTCGAGACGTTCCCCGCGCTGTGCGCCGGCGCGGAGCTGCACGTCGTGCCCGATTCGATCCGGCTCGCGCTGCCCGAGCTCGCGGCGTGGCTCGACGATCGCCAGATCTCGTGGGCGTTCTTGCCGACGCCGCTCGCCGAGGAGCTGATGAAGGCGAAGCTCGCGACGAAGCTGCGCTGGCTAGTGGTCGGTGGTGATCGCCTGCGCCGCTTCGAACCGTCGACGTTCCAGCTGTCGAACGAGTACGGGCCGACCGAGGTGACCGTCGCGGCGACGGCGTTCACCGTCGATCGTCACTACGACAACATCCCGATCGGCACGCCGATCGCGAACGCCAAGGTCCTCGTGCTCGATCCATCGGGCCAGGCGTGCCCGCCCGGCGTGCCCGGCGAGCTCTGCGTCGCCGGCCGCGGCCTCGCGCGCGGTTATCTCGGCGCCCCCGAGCTCACGGCGAAGAAGTTCACGACCGACCCGCGCGTCGGCCGGCTCTATCACACCGGCGATCTCGCGCGCTGGTTGCCCGACGGCAACCTCGAGTTCCTCGGCCGCATCGACAGTCAGGTCAAGCTCCGCGGCTATCGCATCGAGCTCGGCGAGATCGAGCAGGCGATGCTCGGCGCCGACGGCGTGAGCGCCGCGGCCGTGATCGATCGCGACGATGCGACCGGTGACAAATATCTCGCCGCCTATTTTGTCGGAAGCGCGAGCGCGTCGTCGATCCGCGCGCACCTCGCGACGAGCATGCCCGATTACATGGTGCCGGCCGTGGTCGTCGAGCTCGACGCGATCCCGATGACGACGAACGGCAAGGTCGATCGCAAGCGCTTGCCCGAGCCGCAGCTGGAAGCGCGCACGCGGACGATCGAGTCGCCGGCGACGCCCGCCGAGCAGATCGTCGTCGAGGCGTTCGCGAAAGCGCTCGGCCGCGCCGACGTCGGTGCGACCGACGACTTCTTCGAGCTCGGCGGCAACTCGCT
>DASXEF010000504.1:0-7619 GCA_036490255.1 Kofleriaceae bacterium | reverse complement strand
CAGGTACTCGCTGTGTCGGAACCCCAAAACACCCCTGACGGAATCGATGCGCCTCGTGACGACGTTGCGCGACAAGGATCTGGTGACGCTGAGCAAGTCGAGAGGCGTGCCGTCGGCGGTGGTGGCGCAAGCGCGCAAGCTGGTCATGCAGAAGACCGCCCCCAAAAAGTAGGCTTCGTCGGCCGGCTCGGCCTCGCGATCACGCTGCCGCGGCGCGCGTTGTCGATCGCGAGCGAACGCCGCCACGCCGGTCGCTCCGGCTCGGATCTGCTCGCCGCGATCGCGATCCTGATCGTCGCGACCCAGCTGCGCTGGATCCTGCAAGCCGGCTGGCTCGGCGTCTCCGTCGATGCGGGGCTCGGCGCGCGCGCGTTGGTCCACGTGCTCGCCGGCACGCTCGCGATCGATCTCGGCTTGCTCGTCGTCGCCGCGGCTGCGATCGCGTTCGGCGGCGGCAACCTGCGCGAGCTCGGCCGCGCGTTCGATCTCGCGTGCGTCGCGGTGCTGCCGCTCGTGATCGTCGATCTCGCGGCAGGCGTGGCGAGCTCGATCGCGAAAGCAGCGCCGCCCGATGCCGCGCGCTGGGTCATCTTGGCGATCTCGTACGGCTGGACGGCGTGGCTCGTGTGGATCGCGATCTCGGTCAACCGCGGCGGTCGTGCGGCCGAGCCGCGCACGAGCCATGCGGGCTGGGGCGTGCTCGTGCTCGCGCTGTTCGGCGTCGTGGTGCAGGCGCGCTGGATCGCCGCAAACCTCGACGACATTCGGCCGCTCACACCGGGCGCTCAAGCGCCGGCGATCGCGTTGCCGCGCGTCGGCCCAGGCGGCAAGCTCGGCGAGCGCGTGTCGGTCACGCCGGGGCGAATCACCGTCGTCGACTTCTGGGCGACGTGGTGCGGCCCGTGCGTGCGTGCGATGCCGCACCTCGACCGGTTCGCGCGCTCGCACCCGGACATCGACGTACTGACGATCAACCTCGACGATCCGGTCGAAGCGCGCAGCTTGTTCGACCAAAAGCAGTACAGCCTCACGATCCTCGAGGACGACGGCAAGGTCAGCGAGCGCTTCGGCGTCCAGGCGATTCCGGACACGATCATCATCGATGGCAAGGGCGGCCTGGTCGCCGCGAATGCGAACGATCTCGAAGCCGAAATCTCGAGAGTGCGTCCATAACCCCCGAGCCCGATGGGGCGACGCCATCGGCTCGGGCTCGATGACAAAACGTACTAAAGTGGATATCGAAGCGCGGCTCTGGTAACAGGGAGCAATGGCCAGCCTGGTCTGCGCCACGTGTCGCAAGCTGATTCCCCCCGGGACGTCGGCGGTTCGCTGCACGGTGGCCTCGTGCAATACGGGCCGGATGAAGCTCCGGTTCTGCTCCGTCACGTGCTGGGAGAAGCACGTGCCGACGGCACGTCACCGCAAGGCGGCTTACGTGATCGAAGGCAGTAGTACGGTGGAGTGATCCCCGTGGTATTTTTCGGTTCGTGCGGTTAGGGACCTGCATCGCGCTGGAGATCGTGTGCGCAGCGGGGGCAACGGCGGGAGCCGTGCTCGCGCTCGGCCGCGGTTTGGAGCTCGCGGGCGAGTACTTGGGCGCGCACGATGCCGCGGCCGCGACGGCCGGCCCGGCGGCGAGCGCACCGCGGTTGCCCGAGGCCGAGCTGCGCGTCGATGCGCCGGTCACGCCGACGGTCTTCGAGGCGCCCGATGCCGTGTTGCTCGGCCCGATCGCGACGACGCCGCTGCGCGACGTCAAGCTCAACCACGGCGGCACGTCGCTGTCGCTGCGCCTCACGTTCGCGTCGGGCGCACGCGCCGCGTTCAAGCCGATGCAGATCCACCCGCAATCCGATCCGCGCCGCGAGATCGCCGCGTATCGGATCGATCGATTGCTCGGCATCGGCCACGTGCCGCCGGCGAAGCCGGGCCGCTTCAAGCTCAGCGAGCTCGTCGCCGCGGTCGAGCCGACGGCGCGCGACACGACCGCGCAGCGCTTCGCCGAAGAATCGCTGCCGCAAAACGGCGTGCTGCAAGGCGAGCTGTCGTGGTGGATTCCGGAGATTCGCGACGCGACGATCCACGACGAGCAGGGCGCCGTGCATCGCGTCGACGAGCTCGCCGGGTTCGCGACGTGGCTCAACTATCTCCAATCCGGTGCGACGATCCCCGACGACGTGCGGCCGATGGTCGAGCAACTCGCGGCCGTCGTGCTGTTCGACATCTTGATCGACAACGCCGATCGGTGGACCGGCAACAACACGAAGTGCTCGGTCGACAACAAGACGCTGTACTTCATGGACAACACGCTCGCGTTCTCGACGTTCACGCTCGGCCACGAGGCGAACCTGGCGCCGCTGCGCCGGATGGAAGTGTTCCCGCGCGCGCTCGTCGCGCGGTTGCGCGAGCTGACTTACGACACCGTCGCGCGTGCGGTCGACGTCGGCGACGATCCGATCGGGCCGCTCCTCAACCCCGCCGAAATCCGCGCGTTGCTCGCGCGCCGCGATCACCTGGTTCGCTTCATCGACGATGACATCGCCGATCTCGGCGAGAAAAAGGCACTGGCGCTGCCATGAGCGCATGCCCGGTTTGCGGCAAGGCCGTCGATGCGTTGCGCGCACCCGCGGTCGCGGTCGTCGGCGGCAAGGTCATCGGCTATTGCAGCAAGGAGCACGCGGCGTCGGCGGCGCAAGCGACCGGGCCGGTGCGCAAGGACGCGACGCCGATTCCGAAGCGCCGAGACGCGACGCCGGTGCCGTCGAAGAAGCCGCGCACGCCGGCGTCGGGCGTGACCACGCCGGCATCGCTGCTCGATAGCGGGCCGGTCATCGAGATCATCCACGAGCCGGCATCGGGCGTCGTGACGAGTGCACCCGACGCGCGCAGTGGCCCGTCGCAAGCCGCCGATCGCGCCGAGACGTCGGGTGCGATCGAGATCGCCGAGACCGGCCACCTCGACGACTACGTCTCGCAAGACGAGCCACGCCGCAGTCGCGGCTGGTTCGCGTTGCTCGCGCTCGTCGTGCTCGGCGGCGGGGCGTTCGCCGCGTATCAGCTCGGCTACCTCGACGCGCTGTTCGATACGAGCTCGCACGCGGCGACCACGACGCTCGCGCATCCGCCGAGCGAGACCGCGCCCGCACCCGCACCACCGCCGGTGCCCACGCTGGCCGCGCCGGCCGCCGTCGATGCCGCGCGAGAGCTATTGCACGCCGCGATCACGTCGCCGTCGAGCACGCCGCGCGTGCAACGCCTCGCCGCCGCGGCGCTCGCGCGTACCGGCGCGTCCGAAGCCGTCGTGCCGCTGATCGCGGCGCTGCCGAAAGAGACCAGCAACACCGCGCGGCTCGACATCTACTACGCGCTCGCACGCGGCGCCGATCGCCGCGGCACCGACGGGCTCGTTGCGAGCCTCGCGTCGAGCTCGCGCGACGACAAGCTCGACGCCGCACGCCGGCTCGCGATGCTCGGCGACAAACGCGCGACCGCGGCGCTCACGCCGTACCTCGATGTCGCGGGCCAGCGGCTCGGCGCCGCCGAGAGCCTCGCGTATCTCGCCGATCCGCACGCGATCCAGACGCTGGAGCAGATTCGCGCCGACGCCACCGCGAGCGCCGCCGACAAGGCCGAAGCCGCCGTCGCGCTCGGTATCGCCGGCAAGTCATCGGCCGCACCCGCGCTGCGCGCGTTGCTCGTCGATCCGCACTTCAATGCGTTCGCGGCGATCGCGCTCGCCGAGCTCCACGATCCGGCCGCGAAGCCGGTGCTGACCAAGCAGCTCGACGTGCCTGCGCTGCGCGTCGAAGCCGCGCGCGGGTTGCGCCGGCTCGACCCGAGCATCGACGCGACCGCGATGCTGCCGAAGCTGGTCGCCGAAGCGAAGGCTGTGACCGGCGCCGAGCAGGTCCAAGCTGCCGAAGCCGTACTGGTTCTCGCGGGGCCGCCGGCGTGGTCCGACAGGCCGTAAATCGCTGCCGAAATCGCTGATTGACAGGTCAGGGCGTGCAGCCCAGACTGCGCCGCCCTCGTGCAAGTCTACTTCGTCTCGCTCGGTTGCCCGAAGAACCAGGTCGACACCGAGCTCATGCTCGGCCAGGTCGAAGCGGCCGGGCACGCGCTGGTCGATGCGCCGGATGATGCCGACGTCATCGTCGTCAACACCTGCGCGTTCATCGACGCGGCCAAAGAAGAGAGCGTCGACACGATCCTCGAGATGGCCGAGCACAAGAAGACGGCGAAGCGAAAGCTCGTCGTCACCGGCTGTCTCGCGCAGCGCTACGCCGGCGATCTCGTCAAGGACATCCCCGAGATCGACCACATCCTGGGCTCGAGCGATTTTCCGTCGATCGCCAAGGTGCTCGGGACCGCCGCTCGCTCGAGGAAAAAGCTGCCGGTGGTGCAAGTCACCGACACGCCCGCGTACATCTACGATCACGAAGCACCGCGCGTGCGGATCGGCGCCGCGCACACCGCGTATGTCAAGATCGCAGAGGGCTGCGATCGGCCGTGCGCGTTTTGCATCATCCCCAAGCTGCGCGGTCCGCAGCGCAGCCGCCGGATCGACGACATCGTCGCCGAAGCGCGCGAGCTCGGCGCCTCGGGCGTGCGCGAGATCAACTTGATCGCGCAAGACCTGACGCGCTACGGCCACGACGAAGGCGTCGCGCCTGCGGATCGCCAGACGCTCGCGCAGCTATTGCGCGCGATGGGCAAGGTCGTCGACGTCGATTGGATCCGGCTGCACTACACGTTTCCGAGCGCGTTCGACGACGATCTGATCGACGCGATCGCGAGCGAGCCGAAAGTCGTCAAGTACGTCGACGTGCCGCTGCAGCACATCAGCGATCCGATGCTCAAGCGGATGCGCCGCGGCCACTCGAGCCGCGTCACGCGCGAGCTGGTCAAGACGCTGAAGGCGCGCATCGACGGCCTCGTGCTGCGCACGACGTTCATCGTCGGTCATCCCGGCGAGACCGACGCCGAGTTCGACGAGCTCTGCGAGTTCGTCGCCGAGTCGAAGTTCGATCGCGCCGGCGCGTTCACGTATTCGATCGAGCCCGGCACGGTGTCGGCGATGCTGCCCAACCGCGTCGATCCCGAGGTCTCCGCCGAGCGCCAGCAGAAGCTGATGGAGATCCAGCGCCAGATCAGCCGCGCGCGCCACGACGCGATGGTGGGCCAGCAGCTCGACGTGCTCGTCGAAGGCGTGTCGAGCGAGTCGGAGCATCTGCTCGAAGGCCGCTGGTACGGCCAAGCGCCGGGCATCGACGGCGTGACGTACCTCGCCGACGGTGAAGCGAAGCCGGGCTCGATCGTGCGCGCTCGCGTCACGCAGGGCAGCGACTACGATCTCGCGGCGAGCCTGGAGCTGTGATCAGTAGCGCACCGGGTCGCCGCTCACGCTGATCACGACTTCTTCGCGCAGATCATATTTTCGAAGCAGTGCACCGACGCGCCGCACGGCTTCGTCGAGGGCGCGCCAGTCGTACACGGAAAGCCGCGCGGCCATGCGATCACCCGGCGTGCAGCGCGCGCCGATCCCGTCGCCGGACCACACGAACGGGATGGCTTCACGCAGCTCCAACCGGAACAGCTGGAATGCGGCGACCTCGTCGGCGACGCGGCCGCATGTCCCTTCGAAGCACGCGCTACCGGTCCCCAACACGCCAACCTCGTCGGGCGCGAGCGGGCAGCGCCGGATCACGCGGAAGCCGGGGTAGGTGCCATCGACGACGTGCGAGTCCGAAGGTTTCCCGTCGACGCCTCGCCAATTCGGCGGGCGTTCGTCGATGGGCGTCGTGCACGCGAACACCAGCAGCCAGAGCACATGCCTCATCGCATGCTCGACAGCGGACGGCGGCCGCGGTTGCTAGAAGATCATCGTCGGAGCGCACGTCGAGACGCCGGCGCCGACGATCAGCAAGCCGCTCGCGGGCGTCGTGCCGACCACGCTGCCGGGCGTGTTGTTCATGTTCGTCGGGCCCGCGATCTCGTAGACGGTCGACGTCGTTTCGCTGTTCTTCGCGAGAAACACGAAGTAGTCGCCGCCGTAGAAGCCGAACGCCCACGCCGACGGTTGGCCGGCGAGCGCCGACAACGTGTACGTGATCGTCGCGCTACCACTCGCCTTGTCGATCTGCTGCACCGTCGGCATCGTGCTGGATTCCTGCGGCGAGAACGCCCACAGCTCGGCGTTGGAGTTGCCGGTGAGCTCGGGCGAGCCGCTGATCGTGCCGACCGGCGACGCGGTCATCGACGACACGTCGAGCTTCGCGAGCGTCGACGACGTATCGCTGCCGGCGTCCGGGCCGCCCGCGATGAACAACGTGTCGGTCGTGCCGTCGACGACGTCGGTCGAGAACCCCATGCCGAACTGCGACAGCCCGTCTTGCGCGGTGTACGACGTCTGCGTGCACGGCAGCGCCGAGTTGGTCGTGTCGACCTTGTAGATCACGCCGTCGCTGTAGAGCACGTACGCCTGCGCGGTGCGATCGACCGCCATCGAGAACGGCGTCGCGATCGGAATGCCGTCGATCGTCGCGCACGTGAGCGTGCCGATCGACGTGAACGTCTTCGCCTGCGGATCGAACTTGGCGAGCTTGTCGTTCTCGTCGACGACGTAGATCAGCTTCGCGTCGTCGGAGCAGTCGCTGCCGGTCGCGCTGCCGCCGCCACCACCACCACCGCCGCCGCCGCCACCGCCGCCACCGTCGCCGCCGGTGCCGTCGTCATCGCCACCGGGCGAGTTGCGAGTGCCCGGGCCGCACGCGAACGGAACGAGCACGAGCAAGACAGTCCATGTCGCTTTCATGCCTGCACGCTAGCAGAGCTAGATCGACGAGGTTGCGCCGATGTTTGCACAACGCGGATTAGAAAATCATCGTCGGTGCGCAGGTCGACACACCTGCGCCGACGATCACGAGCGAGCCCGCCGACGTCATGCTGACGATCGAGCCGGGCGTGCCCGACGAGCTCGTCGGACCCGCGATCTGATACACGGTCGTCGGATTCGTCGTCGGATCGAGCGGATCGCTGTCGTCCTCGTACGCGAGGAACACCCAGTAGTCGCCGCCGTAAAAGCCGAACGCCCACGCGCCCGGCGTGCCGGCATCGAGCGGGCCGCCCATCGTCTGCGTGTACTTCGTCATGAACGCGCCCGTCGTCTTGTCGATCTGCGTGACGAGCGGCGCGGTCTTGCCGTCGACGTCGGGAAAGAATCCCCACAGCTCCGCGTTCGAGTTGCCGGTGAGCTCGGGCCAACCGGTCACCGTGCCGACCGTCGCCGCGGTGAACGCCGACGTGTCGAGCGTCGCGAGCGTCGAGGTCGACGGCGCCATGCCCGTCGTCAGGTCCTTGCCGCCGGCGATGAACAGCGTGTCGTCCGAGCCGCCCATCGTGTTCGTCGAGTAGCCCATGCCGAACTCGGCGAGGGCGCTCGTCTTCTTCCACGTCGTCGCCGTGCACGGCAGCGACGTTTGCGTCGTGTCGACTTTGTAGATCTTGTCGTCGCTGAACAGCACGTACGCCTGCGCGTTGCGATCGACGGCCATCGAGAACGGCTCCGCCGGATTGCCTTGCGAGTCGGTGCCGGCCGGGCAGCTCAACGTGCCGAGCTG
>DASXEF010000451.1:0-7069 GCA_036490255.1 Kofleriaceae bacterium | reverse complement strand
GCTCGCACGAGCTGCACTCGCCCGCGCGCGCGTCGAGCCGTCGGACCTCGCGGATCACTTGCGCCACGACGATCCGGCGATGCGCGCGGCGATGTTCGATCAACTCGCGCGCAGCCCGGCGCCATCGCTCCGCGGCGAGCTTCGCGCCGCGCTCGCGATCGAAGACGACGATCGCGTGCTCGCGCTCGGCATTCGCGCGCTCGCGATCGCCGGCGATGACGAAGCGCTCTCCCGCGCGCAGGCACGCACCGGGCTCTCGCGCGAGGTCGACGACGCCGCTGCAAATGCGGCCGCGATGCTCCGCGGCGACGACCTCGATGCCGCGCTCGATCGTTTGCTCGCGAGCGATCCAGAATGGGCGAGCGCGCTCGTGCGCACGCGCCGCGGCGAGCTCGGCGAGGCCAATCAGCTCGCGGCGCGGCTCGTACGTGCCGTCGACGATCCGGCGACGCGAGCCGGCGCGCTCGTCGCGATCGTGCGCGCCGCCGAGCCGCGCGCGTTCACCGCGCTCGCGACCGCGCTCGCCGCCGGCGATCCGGCCGCGACCGGCGCACTCGTCGAGATCGACGATGACGCCGCCGAGCGGTGGGCCGAGCACGTGCGCGAATCGCGCGCGGTGACCTCCGGCAGCGCGTCGGGCAGCGCGTGGCTCGGCGTCGCGCGCGGGCTCGCCGGTGCCCCGCGCGCGGGCGCACTCGTCGCCGAGCTGATCGCCGATCCGGATCCGGAAGTCGCGCACGCGGCACTGCGCAGCGCGCTCGCGATCGCACGCGGCGGCGGCACGATCCCGGCCGATGCGGTTGCCGCCGCGAACGACGTCGCGCTCGCCGCGCTGACCGCGTGTCTCGACGCGCGCGATGCGTCGAGCCGCGAGTGCTTCGCGGCCGAGCTCGCGATCGCGACGCGGCGCTGCGTCGCGCGCGTGCTGTGGGCGGCCGCCGTGGCCGCGACGGCCGGCGGGCGCGATCCGGCGCCGATCGCAGCGACCGCACGGCACCTCGTCTCCGGCGCCGATGCCGACCGGCAACGCGCGCTCGACGTCGCGCAGGAGCTCGACATGCGCGCGCCGGTCCTCGCGGCGCTCGAGCGCTGGCTCGCGACGACACCAACCGGCGGCGATCCGAGCGCGCTCGCCGAGCACGACTCGTGGCTCGCGTCGCTCGCGCGCGGCGAGCTGGCGGCACTCGAGCCGACGTTGCTCGCGCTGCGTCGTGCGCCGCTGTTCGGCTCGCTCGCCGGCCCCGCGCTCGCCGAGCTCGCCGAGCGTTCGACCGCGCGGACGATCGACGGCGTGCTGTTTGCCACCGGCGACGACGGCGACGCGATGTTCGTCGTGACCGCCGGCGAGCTGGTCGCGCGGCGCACCGGCGCCGAGCCACGGCGAATCACACCGGGAAGCGTCGTCGGCGAGCTCGCGGTGCTCACGCGTGCGAAGCGCGCCGCCGACGTGGTTGCCGAGCCGCGCGCGAGCGTGCTCGCGATCGATCGCACCGCATTTGCCGCGGCGTCGCGCCGTGCGCCGGAGCTCGTGCTCGGCCTCGCGGCGACGCTCGCAGGTTGGCTCGCCTCCGATCGGCCCGACGTGCTCTAGTGGGCCATGTCGATCGCCGACGATTACGACGCAGCCGCGCCGGCATACCTCGAGCATCTCGCGCACGAGCTCGATCACAAGCCGCTCGATCGCGCGTTGATCCAACGCTTCGCCGAGGCGCTGCCGCGAGCCGCGTCGGTCGCCGATCTCGGCTGCGGGCCAGGCCACGTCGCGCGTTACCTCGCCGAGCGGACCGGCGCGAACGTGGTCGGCGTCGATCTGTCGCCAAAGATGATCGAGCTCGCCCGCGCGCGCTTCGCCGGCGACAACCTCGACTACGTCGTCGGCGACATGCGCGCTCTGACCGGATTTCGCGACGCGAGCCTCGCCGGCGCGACCGCGTTTTATTCGATCGTGCACTTCACCGCCGAGGAGCTGCCGCCGGTGTTCGCCGAGCTCCACCGCGTGCTCGCGCCCGGCGCGCTCGCGCTCGTCGCGTTTCACGTCTCGAACCCCGACGGCGAGCGGCTCACCCACCTCGACGAGCTGTTCGGCGCGAAGGTCGCGCTCGATTTCTACTACCACTCGGTCGAGACCGTCGCCGGCGCGCTTGCCGGCGCCGGGCTGCCGGTGCGCGAAACGTGCATTCGCGAGCCGTATCCCGACGTCGAGTACCCGAGCCAGCGCGCCTATCTGCTCGCGAGGAACGGTTGACCTGGCGCCTCGAGTAGCCGGCGCGCCAGATCGGGCGCGATCACCGACGAGGCAACACTGACTTGCGGTGGCGTGAGGATTGCTCGTCGCGCGCGCACAGTGCGCAGCCTCTTGTTCGTCGCGTTGGTTGGATGTTCGGCTCAAATGGCTGGCGTGACCGGAGGCGATGCCGGCACGACCGCCGGCTCCGACGCCGGGAGCGCGATCACGCCGGGGTGCACGCACGACACCGACTGCGGATCGGGCCACTACTGCGGCAGCGACGGCACGTGCGAGACCGGCTGCAGCACGAACGCGGAGTGCGGCAGCGACCACAGCTGCTGCGACCACGCGTGCCTCGCGACCGATGACGATCCCGCGAACTGCGGCGCGTGCGGCAGCGCCTGCGGCTCGGCCGATTCGTGCTGCAGCGGCAGCTGTCGCGCGCTCGACACGCTGACCGACTGCGGCGCGTGCGGCAGTGCATGCGGCTCGGGCGATTCGTGCGAAGCGATGGGCTCGGCGCTGACCTGCGTCGCGCCGGTCTATCCGGCGTTTTGCACGAGCGCGACCGTCTACGAGATGTTCGACGGTATCGTCGACGACATCGATGCGGTGCAGTTGCTGACGTCGACGGTCGAGTTCAGCTGCTCGCCGGCGACCGCGATCGACAGCTCGCCGACCACGAACGCGACGCTGGTGAATCAGACGACGGGCCAGCCGCTCGGCAGCGGTGCGCTCTACGTCGCGACCGGCGGGCCGCTCGCGAATGTCGTCGTGAAGTATCTCGAGACGACCGCGGCGGTCACGCCGATCTACTTCGCGGAGCCGACGAGCGGCACGTATGCGTGGATGCAACGCGGCAGCGCGACGCCGGTCGCGACGCTGCAGGCGACCGCGTGCTCGGCGCACGCCGATCAGTTCCTCGTCGAGCGCGTCACCGATGCGACCGACAAGATCACCGCGATCGTCGGCTACGGCATCTGCACCGGTGAGGGCACGTTCGGCGCGGCGTACTTCTTCGCGAACGTGATCGTGCCGAACCCGATGATGTATACCGACGGCTGGTACGTCGTGAGCTGGGCCGATACCAACAACGACGGTCTCGCGAACGCCGGTGATACGTTCACCGTCCTCGCCTCAGGGACGTAGTCCATTAGCGCAACTTCGATCGGCCAAGTCTGCGCGATCATTCGGTGCGCGAGGGACGGACTAAAGCGAGCGTGCGAATCGCGCATTCCTCGTCGGAACGCCGCCACCGGCGACCTGCTCGTTTGCGGCTTCGCTTTAGTCCGTCCCTCACGGCATCAACAATGTCGCGATGTTGCGCGCGCGAAGTTGAGCTAATGGACTACGTCCCTAGAACTGGAAGTAGATGAACTTGACGAGCTTGGCGTGGCCGAGCTCGCGCAACAGGAAGTACGCGCCGGCGAGCACGGCACCTTGCGCCCACGCCGGCAACGCGACGAAGCGCTCGCGCAGCCAGCGAAAGCTCCCGTCGGCGAAGCCGTGGCACAAGAAGCCGACGGCGAGCGTGGTGGTCACGAGGGGCACGAGGTTCGCGTGATCGAGCTCGCGCTTGCCGAGCTGGCGCAGCACGTCCATCGCGTTGGCGAACGACGTCGCGCGGAAAAAGATCCAGCCGACGCAGACGTAGTGAAACACGAGCAGCGCGGCGATCACGCGGCGCACGATCGTGCCCACGCGCGGCAAGCCACCCTCGAGCGCATCTGCGATCAGCGCGAGCAGCCAGACGAGCAGCGCGAGCGGGATCCACGTCGCGCTCGGCGCCCACTCGAGCGCGGCGAAGAAGCCGAGGCCGGCACCGACCATCGCGAGTCGCACGAGCTCGACGCTCGGCGCGCGCCGCACCGGCGCATCGACAACGTCTGTCTCGCGGCCGAGCCACGCGGTCGCGACGGCCCACAACGGCGCGAGCGTGACGAAGTCGATGATCCAGCGCTGCCACGCCGTGTCGCCGAGCCCTTGTGCGAACGCGCCGGCGACAGCGATCGCGCAGCAGATCGCGAACATGCGGAGGTGATTGTGCGAGCGCTGGAAGAACCGCGTGATCGCGAGGCCGAACCCGTGGAGCGCGCCCCACACGACGAACGTCCAGCTCGCGCCGTGCCACAGGCCGCCGAGCAGCATCGTCAGCGCGAGGTTCAGATACGTGCGCCACGGTGCGCCGCGACTGCCGCCGAGCGAGATGTACAGGTAATCGCGCAGCCACGTCGACAGCGAGATGTGCCAGCGCCGCCAGAACTCCTGGAGATTTCCGCTGCGATACGGCGTGCGAAAGTTTTCGGGCAGCGTGAAGCCGAGCAGTTGCGCCGAGCCGATCGCGATGTCGGAGTACGCGGAGAAATCGAGATAGATCTGCAGCGCGTAGCCGTACACGCCGGCGAGCACTTCGAGGCTCGAGAAGTGCTGCGGATTCTCGAACACGCGATCGACGATCGCGATCGCGAGCGTGTCGGCGAGCGCGATCTTCTTGAACAGCCCGACGACGATGCGGAACAAGCCGTGCGTGGCGGCCTCGAGCTCGAGCGCCGGCAAGTCGTCGAGCTGCGGCAGCAGATCCTGCGCGCGCACGATCGGACCGGCGACGAGCTGCGGGAAGAACAGCACGAACGTCGCGAACTTGATCGGCGAGCGCGTCGCGCGCAGCTGCTTGCGATAGACGTCGATCGTGTACGACAGCGACTGGAACGTGTGGAACGAGATGCCGGCCGGCAAGATCAAATTGAGCCGGTGCACGCCGAGGTGCAGCACGTCGTGCGTGACGAAGTCGGTGTACTTGAACACGAACAAGATCCCGAGATTCGAGACCAGCGACGCGATCACGAGCGCCTTGCGCGCGAGGTGATGCTCGGTCGCTTCGATCCAGATCCCGAGGAAGTAATCGAGCGCGATCGTGCCGAGCAAGAGCGCGAGCAAGAACCGATACGCGCCGGGCATCGCGACGGCCCACGCTTGATAGAACAAGCTCGACGCGACGAACAAGATGATCACGCGGCCGAGCGGGCGATACGCGTCGACCTGGGCGGCACCGATGCCGGCGCACAGCACGAACAGCACGAGTAGCTGGCCGTAGCTCGCGAACACGTCGGTCAACGCGGCGAGCCAGTCGCCGAAATACGCGCTCGCGACGGTCGCGCCGATCGCGGCGACCACGCCGACGAGCACGCGGCCGATCACGCGCTGGCCGCGATCGGTCGCGAGCCAACCGCCGCCGCGGATGCCGGCGAACAAGCCGGCGGCGAGCACGCTCGCGCCGATCAGCCAGTGCCACGCGAGCGTGCCGATCGGCCACGCATCGGTCTCGGCGGCCGCGCGCAGCAAGATATTGCCGAGCGGATCCCAGACCAGATCCGGATCTTTCGCGACGAGCGTGAACGCGAGATCGCCGAGCACGATCATCAGCGCGACGCGCGCCCAGCCATGACCGCGCGAGAGCGCGTACAGCACGAACACCGCGATCAGGAACAGCGGATAATCCGGGCTCGAGAACAGCACGTCTAGGGCTCGTGACCGGGCGTGCCCGGCAGCGCCGTATCACTGCCCGCTTCGACGGGAGCTGGCTTCGGCGGCGGCGGCGGCAACGCGATCGGTTGGCTCGGCGCCAGGTTCTGCGTCTTGCGCCACGTCTCGTAGCCGGCCATCAACGCGCCCGACAGCGCGTCGGCCCAGTGCTGATAACCGAGGTCGGTGAAGTGAACGCGATCTTTGTAGGCGACCTTCGGATCCGAGGTCGACCACGCGGCCATCTGATCCGCGCCGCCCATCGCCGCGAACGTGTCGAAGAACGCGACGTGGTTGCGCAGCGCCGCGGCGTGCTCGGTCGAGATGATCTCGGTCAGGATCGTCGGCGTGCGCCACTCGCACTCGGGAATCTCCGGCGCGTCGGGCTTGCGATGATCGCAGCTCTTGCCGGCTTCGCGCACGCCCATGTCGGGCGGTCCCAAGATCAGGATCGACGCGGTCGGCGCGGCCGCGCGGATGCGCAGGATCGTGTCGTCGTAGTAGCGCGCGAGGTCCTCGAGCACGAGGTCGGGGTCGTCGGCTTCGTTCGTGCCGTACTGCAGGACGACGAGCTTGGGATCGCGCGTCGCGAGCTGCTCGCCGATGATCGACCAATCCCACGACCGCAAGCTGCCGAGCCGGCGGCCGACGACGCCGAGCGAATCGACGATCACGCCCGGCTTCGGTCGCTCCATCACGACGCCGAACAGATCGACAGTGCCGCCGCCGTCGTGCTCGAGCGTCAGCTTGTGCGGACCGTCGGGCACGGGCACGACTTGACGCGCCGGATGCGGCGGCTCGATCGGCGCGGTCTTCGTCGGCAGCTCTTGCCACGCGTGATCGTCGACGCGGTAGCGCAGCGCGCCGTGATCGGGTGCGGCGTAATACAAGATCTCGAACTGACCGACGCTGTTGCCGGTCGGGCATTCCGCGCAGGTCTCGACCCACAGCCGCGCGCCTTTGCCTTTGCCCGACACGCGCAGCCCGGCGATGCCGAACGGCTCGCTATCGCCGCGCGCGCCGCCGACGGATGCTTTCCAATCGCCGTCGCGGCCGTAGCGGACGTCGCGCTGATAATAGTGCTTCGTCGGCGGACGACCGGCGGCAACGAGGCCACGGCCGGCGTCGCCGAAGCGGTGCTGCCACGTCACGCGCAAGCGCTCGGTCAGCGAATCGCCGGCGGTGTGCGAATCGCCGAAGACCAGCACGAGCGCGCGGCCGTTCGGATCGCTGCGCTCGGCGGCGGCGAGCCCGCCGAACAACGCGTCGAGCGTGCCCGGCGGCGCGTCGAGATAGCCGGATGCGCGCGCGACCTCGGGC
>DASXEF010000440.1:0-2231 GCA_036490255.1 Kofleriaceae bacterium | reverse complement strand
GTCGCTGCCCATCGCGCTGCGCGTGATGCCGGTGAGCGCGTCGGCGCGGCGCTCGAGATCGAGCGTCGTCATGTCGGTGATCGTGAAGCTGACGACGTCACCGGCCGCGAGCGGCGGCGTTAGCGACGTCAGCGTCGCGGGATCGACGGTGACGAACAGCGCCGGACCAGCTTGCGTGTCCTGGATGTTGAAGCCTGCGGGATCGTCGCTGGCCGAAATCGCCGGCCGGATATACGTGACGGTGACATTGTCGATCTCGACGCTCGTCGCGCCATCGGGCGACATCAGCGCGCCCGCGATGCCGACCAATGGCTGGTTGCTGCCGCTGCCGCTGCCACTACCGCTGCCGCTGCCACTGCCGCTTCCGTTCGCATCGTGCGTCGCCGCATCGTGCTGCGAGCCGGATGCGTCGGGGTTCGCGTTGTTGTTGTCGCCGCAGGCGAACGCGACGACGGCGAGTGAAAGAATAATAAGCCGGGGCATTTTGTGCCCGGTTCATACACCAACTCGATTGCAAACGCGCGTCACATCGGAGGCAGCGGCGCGTCATTCGTGGGCATCGGCACACCGGCATCGGGAGTGCCCGATATCGCCGTAGAAGTTGTCGCCGGTGCTGCCGATGGCGCGATCGGCTCGCCCGGCATCGTCGGAGCTGGCTGGCTTTGATGGCTGCACGCGACGGCGACCGCGAGCGCGGCGACGAGAGCAAACGCGAGAGTTTTCATGTGCTGCTGTAGTGCAGCGACGGTGCCGTCGGAAATTCTCGCGAGGGAGCGCGATTTGCACCACGTGTCGTCATGAAGATGCGTAGCTGGCTCGCATTAACCGGACTCGTCGGCGGCTCGCTGCTCGTGCGCTATCGCGTGCGGCAGAAACGCGCGCTCGACCTGCACGGCAAAGTCGTCGCGATCACCGGCGGTTCGCGCGGCTTGGGGCTCGTGCTCGCGCGCGCGGCGCTCGATCGTGGTGCGCGCGTCGCGATCTGTGCGCGTGACCCCGACGAGCTGTCGCGCGCGAAGGCCGAGCTGCAAGAGCGCGGCGATGTGCTCGCATCGACGTGCGATGTGACTGACCGCGACGACGTGCTGCGCTTCGTCGCGGAGGTCGAAGACGATTTCGGACCGATCGATGTCCTCATCAACAACGCCGGCATCATCCAGGTCGGCCCGGTCGAGATGCTCGGCCACGACGACTTCGAGCAGGCGCTCGACGCGAACTTGCGCGGCCCGCTGTACTCGATGCTCGCCGTGCTGCCGTACATGCGAAAGCGCGGCGCCGGGCGCATCGTCAACATCGCGTCGATCGGCGGCAAGCTCGCGATCCCGCATCTGGCGCCGTACTGCACGAGCAAGTTCGCGCTCGTCGGGCTTTCCGAATCGCTGCGCGCAGAGCTTGTCAAAGACAACATCTACGTGACGACCGCGTGTCCCGGCTTGATCCGCACCGGCAGCGCGCGCCACGCGTGGTTCAAGGGCCACAAAGAAGCCGAGTACGCGTGGTTCGCGATCGGCGATTCGCTGCCGGCGACCTCGGTCAGTGCGGAGTCGACGGCGAACGCGATCTTGCGCGCCGCATGCAACGGCGATCCCGAGCTCGTCACGTCGCCGCAGGCAAAGCTCGCGGCGTTCTTGCACGGCGTCGCGCCGACGCTCGTGCAAGAGGTCGTCGGCATGCTCGCGCGGTTCCTACCCGGTCCGACGCAAACGCGCGACGCGTGGCAGGGCCGCGACGCCGAGTCCGTGATGGTCTCGAAGTGGACGCGGCTCGCCGACGAAGCCGCACGCCGCAACAACGAAAACTAGGGACGTAGTCCATTAGCGCAACTTCGACCTCGTAACTCCGTGCGATCGTTGATGCGCCGAGGGACGGACTACAGTTAGTCCGGCCGGCCGTAGAACTGCGCGGCGCCGAAGCTGAACACGCCGCCGTCGCGCGCGACGAGCCAGTAGCCGTCGCCCTGCGGGCGCGCGGCGATGCCGGTGACGGGCGCGACGAGCGCTTGGCCGCCCATCGAGCCGAAGAATTGCGCGTCGCCGTAGGCGAACACGCCGCCGTCGGCGGCGACGAGCCAGTAGCCGTGGCCGCTCGATGTCGCGGCGATGCCGACGATCGGCGCGTTCAGCTGCGTGCCGCCGGTCGAGCCGTAGAACGCAGCACCGCCGAAGCTGAACACGCCACCGTCGGCGGCGACGAGCCAGTAACCGCCGCCCGGCGCGGCCGCGATGCCGACG
>DASXEF010000335.1:0-11615 GCA_036490255.1 Kofleriaceae bacterium | reverse complement strand
CTACGAACAGCGCTGATCTGGCGTGACGAAGTCATGGACGACGTCGTGCTCCAAAAGCCGACGGCGATCACGGTGGGTCACGCCGGCAAGCCGACGTTCGTGGTGCCCGATATCGGCCTGCCGAAGCTGTTCGCGATCGTGCGGCCCGGCAACCGCGGCTACCTGCTCACGCTCGGCGAGCACATGCGCGGCAAGATCTCGATCGACGGTCGCGAGCGCGACGTCGCCGAGTTCGTCGCACGTGGCGACGGTGACCTCGTCGGCGGCTTCCGAGCCACGCCGATCGGCAGCAAAGACTGGGGTGTCGTCGATCTCGACGAGAGCGGCGACTACAAGCTGTTCTTCCAGTTCGTCCCGATCGAAGAAGAGCACCTCCCGTTCTACGCGACGCCGAAGTTCAAGCTGATCGCGCTCGCGCACATGCTGATCACGTCGAACGTGCTCGCGGCGCTGTTCTGGAAGATCGGCGGCGTCCACACCACCAACTATTCGCTGCTCGGCAGCGACGGGCTGATGCTCTATGCCGAGCTCGCGTTTCGCGGCGCCGCGCTCGCCGCTGCGTCGCTGATCCTCGCCGGCCTCGTCCTGTGGATCACGCATCAAGACGGCGACGTGCAAGCGTCGTTCGGCTTCTCGATCGTGCTGCACGCCGCGCTGCTGTTCATGACGTATCAGCTCTACGACGCGTCGGATCCGTTCTCGTGGCCCGGCCCGCGCGACATCACCGCGAACTATCTCGCGACGCGGCTCGAGCCCGAGCCCAAGCCGGAGCCGCCGAAAACCGTCGGCGACAAGCAGCAGACGGCCGCAGCAGCCGCGAAGAAAGAGACCAAGGTCGCGGTCACGAAGGGCGCAGAAGCCGCGATGGGCGGCAAAGGCGAGAAGGAGCGCAAGCGCGATCCGAACGCAATCGATGCGCCTCCGTCGCCGCCAAAAGTCGCGTTCTTCGAGGACAAGAACAAGAAGATGCTCGACTCGCTGGATCAGAACCTCCAGACGAGCCTCAACAAGTTCGATGCGATTCCCGGCGAGCGCAAACCGGGCGACCTCGGGTTCGGCACGGGCACGGGCACCGGCGTCGGCGAAGGTCACGGCACCGGCACGACGCGCGGCGGCCACGGCAACGGCACCGGCGGCGGCGGTCACGCCGAAGGCGACTTCATCTCGACGCACGGCCAGGTCGATACCGGCGGCAATCGCCCGGGCGGCGGCAACTGCGCGAAGCCGCCGTGCGGCACCGGCATGAAAGAAGTCAAAGTCGCGCTCTCGGATCCCGAGGGCGACTTCGGTGGCTTGACCGCTGAAGAGATCAACCGCGTCGTCAAGGCGCGCGCCGGCGTGTTCCGCGCCTGCTACCAGAAAGAGCTCAATCGCTCGCCGGGGCTCGGCGGCAAGCTCGTCATGCACTTCGTGATCAGCGGTGCCGATGGCAGCGTCAAGTCGGCGAAGACCGGCGCGGGCAGCAACATGCACAACGACGACGTCGAGAGCTGCGTGGCGTCGAACATCATGCGGCTCAAGTTCCCCGCCAAAGGCGGCCTCGCAAACGTCAACTATCCGTTCGTATTCCAACCAGGAGGGTGACCATGAAAATGCGCGTTCTCGCAGTCATCGTCACGTTCGCGGCCGCCGCGTGCGCCAACGATCCGCAGTATGTCGAGTGCGGCACCGGCGACGGCAGCGACATCTGCACGCTCGATAGCCAGATGGGCTCGAGCGTCGGCACCGGCGACGACGCCGTGTTCGTCGTCACCGGCTCGCTCCACGTGCCGGTCATGCCTCCCGATTCGAGCCTGCAAAAGACGACGACGTCGCTGCAGGCGACGATGCCGGCCGACGTGACCGTGCCGGTCTATCGGATCGACATGTACGACCTCAGCGTCGAGTGGACGCTGAAGAACCTCGACAACACGCCGACGACCGCGGCGGTCGCACTCAACGGTGCGAACGAGGACTTCGCGTGGGATCCGGCGGTGATCAAGCCGGCGAGCGACGAGGATCCGCCGCCGCCGAGCCTGCAGGGCAACATCCCGTTCGACGTGCCCGCCAACGGCGAAGTCAGCGGCGTGTTCACCGAGGACGAGCTGCTCGAAGCCGCGATCGATCTCGACGAGATCACGCGCGGCAACATCAACATGTATGCGGCGACACTCGTCGTCAGCAAAGACGCGCAGAGCTTCCAGCCGCTGTCGGCGGAGCAACCACCGCCGCCGGATTCCGACGACCCACCGATGCAGACGGCGATGGGCGATGCCGTGCCGCGCGCCGCGTTCCGTCAGATGATCCGCGTCGACATGGCGATGCTGCCCGGTGATTCGTCGGTGCACTTGACGCTGACGTTCGACATCCGCGTGCGCCCGGAGATCGCGAACGTCATCGACTCCATGGGCATGAACGCCCCCGCGTCGCAGCTGATGATTATCGACCCACCGACATTCATGCCGGCGTACACGCCGTAGTACGATTGTTCTAGATGGGCTCACGCCTTCAGGTGACCATCGCGACCCTGGGGATGGTCGCGGCTCGTAGTGCGTCTGCCGACGACACGCTGATCGAGAACAAGCCGCAAGATCGCGCGGCCTCGACCGGCTTTCTGGCCGAAGGCGGGCTCGGCGCCGTCGCGTTCTTGCCGAAGGTGAACAAAGACGCTGGAGTCGGCCCGGAGCTCGAGCTGCGCGTCGGCCGCGACGTGTTCTCGTGGTTCTCGCTCGATCTGTTCGCCGCCGCGTCGACGCACGAAGCGACGTTGCCGCCGCCGCCGACCGGCCAGTACTTCCAGCTCTACCGCGCCGGTGCCGACGGCCGGCTCAACCTGAGGTTCAACGCGATCGGCATCTTCGCCGAGGGCGGCGTCGGTGCGGCGATGGTGTCGTCCAACGTGCTCGAGCCGGTGGATATCACGAAACCCGGCCAGCGGTTCTCGATCCAGTTTCACGGCGGCGTCGGCGTCGAATATCAGCTCGAGAATCGCCACTACGGCATCGGCATCGCCGTCGACGGCTTCTTGGTGCCGCAGTTCAGCGAGATGAAGGCGATCGCGTCGCGGCTCTACCTGCGCTACACGTACGGCGGCGGCTGAGTGCCCTCGCCTGCGAAGACGTCGGCCGCGCGCATCGTCGCTGCGGCGCGCGAGCTCGTCGAACGCGACGGTCACGCGGCGCTCGCGATGGCCGATGTCGCCGCCGCGGTTGGCGTGCGTGCGCCGTCGCTCTACGGTCACTTCGCGGATCGCGCGGCATTGCTCGCGGCGATCGAGCTCGAGCTGTTGGCGGAGCTGCGGCGCGTGCTGACCACGGTCAAGCCGGCGCGCGGTCCGGTCGCGACGCTGACGCGGCACGCCCGCGTGTATCGCGCGTTCGCGAAGGCGCACCCGCGCGGCTACGCGCTGATCTTCGCGGCCGATGCCGATCGCAGCGATGCCGGTGTGCGTGCGCGTGTCGATGCACTCGCACCGACGATGCCGAGCTTCGTTGCGCTGGTCGGCAAGCGCGATGCGCTGCGCGCCGCGCGCGTGCTCACGCCGTTCATGCACGGCTTCGTCGCGATGGAGCTCGCCGGCGCGTTTCGGCTCGGGCCCGGCATCGACGCCGCGTTCGAGCACGGCGTCGCGACGATCCTCGCCGGCCTCACATCCCGGCGAGGTTGAGCGCGAGCACGCCGGCGCCGCTCGCGAGCGCGACCGCACCGCACAGCTTCGCGCGCCGCTGCAGCGCGACATCGGTGCCCGCGACCTCGCGCGCCGCACGACCGTAGAGCCACGCGCCGATGACTACGAGCGCGAGCTCGACGATCGCCGACGCAGCCTGCGAGCGCCAGAGCCCGAAGCCGAGCACGCCCGCGCCTCCCGGCAGCACCGGCATGTCGCCGCGGTGCATGACGAGATCGAGCACCCAGTGCGACATCGCGACCGCGCCGATGACGATGCCGGAGCGCCGGCCGTACTTCGCGCCGAGCGCTGCGCCGAGGACGATCGACAACACGATCGCGCCGACGAGCGAGTGCGTGTAATCGGCGTGAATGATCGCGTCGCCGTACGCGCCGGGCTTCGCCGCATCGAGCGGCTGCATCGTCTCGACGCCCGCGGCGAGCAGCGGCACGAATACGATGTCGAGCCACTGGCACGCGAGCATCAGCGCCCACAGCGGCGTGCTGCGCTCCTTCGCTTTGATCGCGGCGGCAAAGCCGAAGTGACCGGCGATCACGCGCCCCTCCGCGGCCACGGCAGTTTTCGGTCGAGCACGCCGAGCACACCGACGAAGAGGATCACACCGAGCACGAACGACATGACGCGAAGCCTAACATCCGTAGGCTTCGCAAGCAACTCAGCGCACAGGGCTCGCAAAGCACAGCAAGTTGCCGTCGGGATCGCACACGATGAAGTCGCTCGCGCCCCACGGCTGGGTTTGCAAGCGCTGCGCGAAGTCAACGCCACGGCTGACGAGCTCGACGAACAGTGCGTCGACATCATCGACGACGATATTCGCACTCAGCAGGTCACCATCGCGCTGGCGGTCGATCACCGGTGCGTGGACGAACCGCAAATTCAGCCCGACGTCATCGCGCGTGACCAGCGCGTAAAACGCCGGCTCGCCGTGGACGTACGCGGTCGTGAAGCCGAGCGTCTCGTAATACGCGGCCGCGCGGCGCACGTCGGCGACGAACAGCTGTGGGTATGCGACGCGCAGGGACATGGTCTCGCTCAGCGCAGCGCGCGCTTGCCGTGGCCGATGAGATCGAGCAATACGCGGCGAAATGGCGCCTTCGCGTCGAGCATGCCGATCACCGCGGCCGCGCCGAGGCGCTGGCGCCAGAGCAAGAGCACGTCGGCCGGCAACGCGACGCCGCCGGCGGCGAGCACGCGGCCGGTCGCGTCCGCGAGGTCGTGCGCGTAGCTCGCGCTCCACTGAAAGTCGCCGTGCGTCGCGAGCGGCGCGTGCAGCGCGCGCTCCCAGTCGCGATGCGCGACCGTCGCCATCGTGTCGGTGCGCACGAGCAGGCCCGAGCGCGCGAGCGCCATGCGAAATCGCTCGGCGGCTGTTTCGGAATCGTCGTCGAGCAAGCCCCACCACAGCTCGCGATCGGCAGCACGCGCGGCTTCACTCAGCTCGAGCGCGCAGCCGAAATCGAGGCACCACACGAGCACGTGCTCGTCGGGCGCGACCTCGATCAAGAAGTTGCCGGGGTTCGGATCGGCGTTGAGCAGGCAATGCGCGAGCGGCGAGCCCCACGCGGCCTTGTAGATGCCGAGCGCGGCGGCTTTGCGCACGTTCGGCGAGCCGCCGGCGGCGATCTCGGTGACGGGCTTGCCCGCGGCGCGCGTCATCGTCAGCACGCGCGCGCTCGAGAAATCGCCGATCACGCGCGGCACGCGCAGCACGGGATCGTCGGCCCACGCGGCCGCGAAGCTTCGCTGTGCGGCGGCCTCGGCGCGATAATCGAGCTCGCCGCGCACGGCGTTCGCGAGCGCGGCGAGCGCCGGCGCTTCGAGCGAGCGGCCGATCTCGATGCCGGCGAGCCGGCGCACGAAGTCGGCGTCGTCGAGATCGGCGCGCAGCGCGTCGGCAACGCCTGGGTACTGCACTTTGACGACGACCTCGGTGCCGTCGGGCAGCTGCGCGGCGTGGACCTGGCCGAGCGACGCCGCCGCGATCGGCTGCGCGTCCCAGCGCGCGAACAGCTGCTGCGGTGGCTTGCCGAGATCCGCTTCGATCACGCTCGCGATCGCGCCGGCGCCGACCGACGGCGCGCGATCCCACAAGCTACCGAGCGTCGCGCGCACGTTCGATTTGCCGAGCGCCGCGCCCGGATCGTACGCGGCGAGCTGCGCGACCTTTGCGAGGCCTCCCTTGAGCTTGCCGGCCTGCGCGGCGAGCACGCGGGCCGCTTCCTCGTCGACGACGCGATCGTCATCGTCGGACGGGCTCGGATCGGTCGTCAGGACCTGGCGCGTGCGCGCCCACAGCCGCGCGAGGCTGACTTTGCGCTCGGCCGACTTGCGCTCGTCGGTCATGTCGGCAGCGTGATCGCGGCGACCTGTCCGCTGTCGTCGGACCAGTACAGCTCGACGCGGTTCTTGCCCATCCGTTTCGCGCGATACAGCGCGCGATCGGCGCGACGCACGAGGTCGGTGCCGTCGACGGCTTTGCTCTCCGGAAACGCCGCGATGCCGAGCGACGCGGTCACGCCGAGCGCGCGCGGCGGATCTTCGTCGGTCGTGATCCGCAGCTCGGCGATGCCTTCGCGAATCCGCTCGGCGAGCGAATACGCGCCGACCATCTCGGTGCGCGGCAAGATCACGGCGATCTCCTCGCCGCCGTAGCGCGCGGCCGTGTCGACGCCGCGCATCTGCGCCTTGACCACGTTCGCGATCGCTCGAAGCACACGGTCTCCAACGAGATGCCCGTACGTGTCGTTGAGGTTCTTGAAATCGTCGACGTCCATCATGATCATCGAGAACACGGTCACGTAGCGCTTGCTGCGCTCGACCTCTTCTTCGATCCGCGCGTCGAAGTAGCGGCGGACGTAGAGCCCGGTGAGCCCGTCGACCATCGCGAGCTCGTAGAGATGCGCGTTTTGTAGCGCGGCGGCGATCTGCAGCGCGAGCGCCTCGAGCAAGCGCTGGTGCTCGTCGGCGAACGCGGCCGGTCGCGTCGATTGGATCGCGAGCACGCCTTCGCACTCGCCGTACATGAACAGCGGCACGCCGAGCCAGCTGCGAAACCCGTGCTCGCCGGTCGCGAGGTCGTCGTCGCGCTTGGTCTGCCCCGACGCCATCACCGCGCCCGCCGCGCCCTCGCCGTTCGCCATGCTCGAGCGCGAAAATTTTTCGGCGTGGCGATCGTAGCCGTCGATGATCAGCTCCGAGTCGCGACCCGCGCGGCGGTGCACGAGCGCGACCGTGTCGGCGTCGGGAATCGCCTTGGAAACCTCGCGCGCGACCGATTCGACGAGCTCCTCGACTTGCAGCGACGAGCTGAATCGTCGCGCCGTCGCGTTGAGGATCTCGAGGTCGCGCACGCGCTCGGCGAGCAGATTGCTGGTTCGCGACAGCCGCGCGAACATGAAGTTGATGAGCAGGTACGTCATCGACAGCAAGATGAAGCCGAGCGGCTGCTGCGGGTCGTAGAGCAGCACGAGCACGACGCCGATCGGCATCAGCGATGCCTCGGCGACCACGCCCGGCAGCGCGAGCTCGAGCGCGTACTGGCGCAGCGAGCGGCCGAGCAGCGCGTGGCGGATGCCCTGCAGCGTGTAGTGCGCGACGAGCAACACGCCGGCGATCGCGACGACGTGCAGCGTCGCGTCGATCGGCGACGGATGCGTATCGACGAGCGCGTCGGCGTGGAACAAGAGGCCGCAGCCGCACAACAGGCCGCCCGACATCCCGCCGAAGTACAGGACGTAGCCGAGCTCCGCGGCGGTCGGTCTCCAACCTGGGCCGCGGCGGCCGGCCTTGCGCGCGACCACGAGCCGCGCGAGCGCGTCGATCGTCAGCGCGATCGCGACGAGGCGACCGGCTTCGATCGTGCCGGCGCACAACGCCGCTGCGACGTAGTACGCAGAGTCGAGCGCGAGCACGCGGCCTTCGACCGGCTGGAATGCGAGCGCGCGTGCCGTGAGGATGACGATCGAGAACAGCGCGACCGAGAGCGCGCCCGACGGCGCGTCGTGGGGAAGAATCCCGAGCCCGGGAAACGCGAGCAGAACGATCCAGCCGAACGCGCCGAGCGCGATCGTGAAGGCCGTGCCCGCACGTGTCGTGCTCTGCTCGAGCACGGGGCTCGCGAGCACGCCGATGAGCGAGCTGCTCGGACGCGCGTCCTGCGTCACGCCGGTTGTCTAACACGCTAAACCGCTCCGAAAGCGCGAAAGGCCGCGACACCGTACGGTGCGTGGCCTTCCTAATGTGGTGAATTGTGTGCGGAATCAGATGTCGATGATCATGACTCCGCGCTCTGTCTCTTCGCGTGGCGGCGTCACCTTCGGACGATCGTCCTCGCGATACGTGTCGACGGGAAGCTCGATACGCCCGCGCTCTTCCTCGCGGCGTCGCTCTTCTTCCTTCTTGAGGATCTCTTCGATGATCCAGGGATCCAGCATCGGGACCGCCTTTCATGCGGGGTCGACGGTTCGTAACTACTTGATTATTACGTAAGTCCTGCTCCCTATCCGTGCAACCTGTGGGCCTTCAGACATTGCTTCCCACCTGCTTATTCTAACGCATGGGAATCAAACCGGCTTCAAAACTGCGACGAGAATCGGGTTGGTATTTCAGGTAGTGGTGATCGCCGAAAACCGCGGCATCTGGTGGGTCTGTCGCCCCCACCGATGCGCGACCTTCTCGATTTTCAGTAGCGTGCGCGCCACGTTGAGCAATATCGACAGAGTCCGCAAAAAGGTAAGAGCCTCGCGCGTGACTTTTGAAACTAGTACGTCACTCGAGGTCTTTTAGCTTCCAGAGACCGTCCTCGCGGACAAACTTTACCTCGTACTTGTCGCCGTACTGCATGCGCGCATCGTTGCCGCGCTCGGTGATCGTCTCGTCGACGTTCGCCTCGAGCGAGTTCATCAGCGTCTCCATCGACTCTTTGCTCGCGCCGGTGAACTGCGCCTTCATCTTCGCGGCGTCCATCTTCTCGCGATACTGCGTCGGTACGAAGCGCAGCATGATGTCCCAGCGC
The DNA here is from genome assembly GCA_036490255.1 of Kofleriaceae bacterium. GTDB lineage: Bacteria > Myxococcota_A > Polyangia > Haliangiales > Haliangiaceae > JABFXX01. The sequence goes on along the minus strand of DASXEF010000335.1, from coordinate 2,934 downwards.
TCGAGTCGATACGCGCGAATGAACGAGCGCAGCGCGGCTTTCGGCGTCGTCTGATCGTAGAACGCCATCGGGTTCGTCGCGATCTTCCAGCGGCCGTCTTCCTGGACGAGTCGCATCTGATCGCCGAGGCCGTAGGCGAGCTCGGCGCTGACCTCGATGCTGCCGTGATGACCGCGGAGCCGATCGGCGGTCTCGTCGACCTCGCGCGGGTTGTCGCGCATCATGCGCTCGTAGTCTTCGCGCGAGACCTTGCTGCGAAACTCCGACGACATCAGGTCGTAGCTCGCCTTGTAATCGCGCGACTTCAGCGCGTGGCCGTAGGAATCGAGCGCGCCCGCAGGGCCGCCACCTGGACGGCAACCCGCGAGAACCAGCACGATCACGAAGCAGCGCACGCCGTCGTTATAGCGAAGCTCGGGCGACCTCGCCACGTTTGGCGACGTCGGTCGAAAACGTTCGCGTGGCGACCAGCATCGCGAGCGCCGCGACCACGATCGCGCCGGTCGGCACCCACATCGCCGTGTACAGCGACCACGAATCCGAAACCAACCCCAAGATCCACGACGACGGCGCGGTGCCGACCAGGTGCATCGTGAAGATCACGAGGCCCTGTGCCGCGGCGCTCTGCGCGGGTGGCGCGAGATCGTCGACGCTGACCGCGATCGGCGCGTGGTACCACGACATGAAGAACAGCGTGAGCCAGCCGGTGACGTAGAGCGCGATGCCGGGCGGCAACACGATGCTCGCCATCGCCGCGGGCAGGCTCAGCGACATGCCGGCGACGATCACGAACAAGCGCCCGGTCGCGAGCTTCTTCTTGAGCGCATCGGCGAGCCGCGCGCCGGTCACGATACCGGCGACCGCGCCGATGAACGCGACCATGAGCAGCTTCGTCGCGGCCGCCTTCGTCATGCCCTTGTCGCGCTGCAAAAAATCGATCAGCCACACGTTGTAGCCGCCGGCGGCGAACGCCATCGAGCTCGCCGAGACCATCAGCCAGCGCAACGTGCGGATCCGGATCAGCTGCTTCGCGCTCGTGAAAAATCCGGCCGAGATCTGCGAGAACGAATTTTCGGCACCCGGTTGCCTCGGCACCGGCAGCACGAGGATCAACAGCGCGATCGCGACGCCCGGCGCCGCGAGCACGACGACGACGTTGGGAAACCCGAACGCCGCGCCGGCGCCGAGGCCGACCACGCCGCCGACGAGCAAGCCGAGGTTGAAGATCGCCATCCGGCTCGCTTTGCGCGGGCCGTCGTAGATCTGTCCCAAGATCGAGTTCGCGACGGGAACGACCGCGGCGGTGCCGAAGCCGATCGCGGCGCGCGACGCGGCGAGCGTCCACGTCGTGGTCGCGAACGCGCCGGCCGCACCGCCGAGGCTGCCGACGACCATGCCGACTGCGATCACGCGGCGGCGATCCCAGCGATCGCCGGCCCAGCCGAACAGCAGCGTCGCGATCGCGTGCGGCAGGATGAACGCGGTCGCGAGCGCGCCGAGCTTGCCGTCGTGGAGCTGGAAGCGATCGCGCAGGTCGTCGAACGCGGAGAACAGCTCGTTGCGCGCCGCGTAGGCGATCATGTTCGCGAACGCCAGGCTCGCGAGGATCGCGGCGTTGCGCGCGCCCTGCTTCACGTACCGTCCTGCACCGTGATGTCGTACGTGCCTTCGACCGTCGCGCGCTCGTCGGCGCCCTTGATCCGCACGACCGCGTGGCCGTTCGCGGGGACGTTGCCCGATAGCTTCTGCGCGGCGCCTTTGCCGCCACCGGCGCTCGCCGCGACGACGTTGCCGTCGACGAGGAGCTCGGCGATCAGCGCGATGTCGCCCGACGGCTCGATCGACGCCGCGATCCCGCGCGCGGCTCCCGGTGCGAGCGCGTAGCAATCGACGTCGCCCGGCGTCCACGTGCCGTGCACGACCGTGCGATCGCTCGGCCACGCCATCGCGCGATCCGGCGTGTCGTCGGGCTCGATCTCGGCATCGGTGGCGACGACGTGGCCCGAGACGCGTAACGAGTACGGCGACTCGGGGTTCGAGCCGGTCGCTTTGATCGCCACGTACTCGAACTGCGGCGCACCGGCGGGCACGTTCGGGACGACGCCGCGCACGATCATCGGCGCGCCGCGTGCGGCCTTGCGATGGACGAGCGCGGAGCCGATGCCGTCGTCGAGCTCGACGTCGAACGCCACGCCGTCGACCGCCGACAGCTCGTAGTCGAGTGCGTCTTTCGCGCCGATCGCTTCGACCGACAGCTTCCACACGTCGACGTCGTTGCTCCAGCCGATGTAGCCGGTGCCGGTATCGCCGACGATCAGCTCGTTCGCGGTGCCGCGATCCTCGTCGGGCTCGTGCTCCGCGTTCGGCTGCGCCACCGCCATCTGCGCGGTGATCTCGTAGACCGGCGCCGGCTTTGCGTCGGCCGAGCCCGCCCGTTTCGACTTGTGCTTGATCTCGCGGACGACCGCGACGTAGCTGCCGGGCTGCACGCCGAAGTTCGGCACGCCTTCGCGCGTGCGCACGCCGCCGCGATCCGACTTCGCGAGCACGGCGCCGTTACTGTCTTCGAGCTCGAGCATTAAATCCGCGTCGACCGGCGACACGCTGACCGAGAGCGCACCGGCCGCAGTCACCGTGATGCGAAAGCGATCGATGTCGCCGTCGGGATCGAGCTTGCCGCGCATGGTCGCGCCGAGCGCGAGCGGCGTCGCTTTGTCGTCGGTATCGTTCGGCTCGATCTCGTCGCCGCTGGGGCCCGGCGCATCGACGACGCTCTGCACCAGCTCGAACGGATCGCCGCCGCTGCCCCGCCCGCTCGCTCGCTTCTTGTCGCCGCCATGGCACGCGACGACGAGGCACGCGCCGACGAGCGCGCGCGATCTCACGCGACCTTGCTCTTCTCGGCGAGCCCAGCCAAGAACTCCGCCGACGACA
>DASXEF010000324.1:0-13455 GCA_036490255.1 Kofleriaceae bacterium | reverse complement strand
GAGCACGGCGACGAGCTCGTCGAGCGGCTGTGCGTTCACGTCGCGCTGTTTCAACTGAACGCGGTCGCGAGCCTGCGCCCCGACGCGATCTCGCTGGGCCGCTATGCACGGCACTTGACAAGCGAGCTGCAAGAGCTGTGGTCGAACATCTTTCGCCGCGTCTGGGCGCAATGGCGCTGGGAGCACCAGCTGCCCGATTATCGCGGCCCGCGCTTCGTCGATCCGGTGCAGCCGTCGGTGAAAGCCGTCGCGACGAACCGCGGTGCGACCGAGCTGCTCGCATTTTGCGGCGGCGGCAAAGACAGCCTGGTCTCGCTGCGCTTGCTCGAGCGCGCCGGCCTGCCGTTCGCGACGCTGGGTTACAGCCACTCGATCTACGGCGCGGCCGAGCCGCAGCACGCGTTACTCGATCGCGTCGCCGGCGCGACGTCGCGCGTGCGCGCCGAGCGGCAGTGGATCTACGACGACTTCATGGACTCGCCGGTCGCGAAGCTGCGGCCGTCGCTCGGCGTGACGTCGCTGCTCGCCGCCGAGACGCCGGCGTCGGTGTTCGCGGCGTTGCCACTCGCGCTCGCGCGCGGTTACCGCGGGCTCGTCGTCGGCCACGAGCACAGCGCGAACACCGGCAATTTGATCTGGGATGCGACGGGCGAAGAAGTGAACCATCAGTGGGGCAAAGGCTGGGAAGCCGAGACGCTGCTCGATCGCTACGTCGGCGCGCACTTGCTCGAAGGCGTGCGCTACTTCAGCGTGCTCCAGCCGATCAGCGACGAGGTCATCTTCGAGCTGTTGTCGCGCGACGCGGGCATGGCCGCGCTCACGCACTCGTGCAACATCCGCAAGCCGTGGTGCGGCGCCTGCGCGAAGTGCGCGTACGTGTGGCTGCAGTTCGCGGCGCACTTGCCGGCCGATGTCGTCGCCGCGACGTTCGGCGCGTCGCTGATCGAAAACCCGGCGAACGCGCGCTGGTTCGACGAGCTCCTCGGGCTCGCCGAGCACTCGCCGTTCGAATGTGTCGGCAGTCCGCCCGAGGCGCGACTCGCACTCGAGCTCGCTCATCGCCGCGGCATGACCGGGCCACGCTTCGATGCGTATCGCGCGCGGATCGGCGATATCGGTAACGTCGCCGACGTCGCGAAGCCGTACGTGATCGTTCACGCCGATCACGGCATGCCCGAGCACGTCGCCGCGCGCCTGATGCCTCAGCTGCGCGACGCCGCGGCGAGCGCGATCACGCGACTTCGCACAGCCACAAGCGCATCGGATAGTCGCTCGCGGTGAAGATCTGGCGGCAGCGCCAGCCCGCCGACGCGAGCAACGCCTGCATCGCGTGCGGCGCGTGCTTGTAGCAGTGCTCGGTGACGATCGATTCGCCCGCCCTCAGCGAGACGACCTCGTGGCCGAGCCGCACGAGCTGCTGGCGCGAGCTGACGAGGTGCATCTCGACGCGCGACGCCTGCGCGTTCCACACCGCGCGATGCTCGAACGCTTCGACGTCGAACGTGCCGTCGTGGATGCGGTTGACGTGGGCGAGCACGTTCTTGTCGAACGCGGCGGTCACGCCGAGCTCGTCGTCGTACGCGCGCAACAGCAGCGACGGGTCACGCGTCGCGTCGGCACCGAGCAACAGCAGGCCGTGTGGACCGGCCATCGTCGCGAACCGCGCCAAAAACTCGCGAGCCTCGCCGGGCTCGAAGTTGCCGATCGTCGAGCCGGGGAAGAACACGAGCGTGTTCTTCCAAGCGTGCTGCGGCGCGGGTAGCTCGAACGGCTGCGTGTAATCGGCGACGACCGGCTGCACGTCGAGCCCGGTGTACTCGGCGCGCAATGCCGCGGCGGTGCGCACGAGCTGTTCGCGCGACACGTCGATCGGCACGTAGCTCGACGGTGACTCGAGCGCGCGCAGCAGATCACGCGTCTTGATGCCCTCGCCGCTGCCGGGCTCGATCACGCGCGCATGCGGGCCGACGTGATGCGCGATCGCCGGCAGGTTCGCGTGCAACAGCGCGATCTCGGTGCGCGTCGGGTAGTACGCGTCGAGCGTGCAGATCTTCTCGAACAGCTTTGCGCCGTGCTCGTCGTAGAGCAGGCGGCACGGCAGGCGTTTGGGATTGCCGCGCATGCCGTCGAGGATGTCGTCGGCGGGGCCTTCGAGTGTCGCCAGCGATCGAGTTGTCTGCACCATAGCCTCTCCTAGCTCCTGCTCGTTGCGTCGCGTGCGAAACGCACGCCGGTCATTTGCCAGCGCGCGTGAGGTGGAAAAAAGTTTCGGTAGCTCGGGCGGATGTGATCGCGCGGCGTGAAGCACGAGCCGCCGCGCAGCACCATTTGACCCGACATGAACTTGCCGTTGTATTCGCCGAGCGCGCCGGCGAGCGGGCGATAGCCCGGATACGGCGAGTACGCGCTCTGCGTCCACTGCCAGACCGCGCCGGGATGCAGGCGATCGTCGTCCCGATCATCCGGATGAAGACCGTCGCTTCGCTCCGCGACTTCCCACTCCGCTTCGGTCGGCAGGCGCGCGCCGGCCCAACGCGCGATCGCGTCGGCCTCGTAGTACGACACGTGACACGCGGGCTCGTCGGGATCGATGGCGCGAACGCCGGCGAGATCGTAGAGCGCGCCGTCGTCGTCCCAGTACAGCGGCGCCGTCCAACCTTCGCGTTGGATCGTCGCCCAGCCGTCGGAGAGCCACAGCTCCGGCGTGCGATAGCCGCCGTCGGCGATGAACGCCTGGACCTCGCGATTGGTCACGCAGCGCGACGCGAGCTCGAACGGCTCGAGAAACACGCGATGGCGCGGCCGCTCGTTGTCGAACGCGAAGCCGTCGGCGCCCGCGCCGATCTCGACGACGCCACCGTCGTGCGAAGCGTACGTCATCGCCTCGGCGTGCTGCGGCGCGCGCGACAGCTCGCTGCGATACGCCGGCCGCGTCGGTTGCGTACCGAGCGCGTGCTTGATGTCGGTCAGGATCAGCTCCTGGTGCTGTTGCTCGTGGTGCAGGCCGAGCTCGATCACGGCCGCGTCGGCGCGCCCTTCGACGATCGCGCCGAGCACGCGCCGATCGACATCGCCGCGATACGCGTGGACCTCGCCGAGCGACGGTCGCGAGACCAGGCCGCGGCGATCGCGCTGCGCACGCGGACCGGCCGCTTCGTAGTAGCTATTGAACAGGAACGCGTACTCCGGTTTCACCGGCGCGACGCCGAGCGGCGCGAGCACGAACGTCTCGAAGAACCACGTCGTGTGCGCGAGGTGCCACTTGGCCGGGCTCGCGTCGGCCATCGACTGCAGCTGCGCGTCCTCGGTCGAGAGCGGTGCGCACAAGCCCACCGTGCGTGCACGCACGCGTTCGAAGCGGGAGGCGAGCACGTCCGGCACGTGGTGACCATAACTGCAGCACGCGTGCCCGTGAAGGCTAGGGCGCGTTGAAAGCTGCGAGCGTACCTACCCGATCGGCGGTGACCATATCCATGGCCACCACGCCGAGGTGCGCGTGTGCGTTCGCCGGATCGGCGAAGTACGTGTCGAGCATCTGATCGATCGGCGTCGAGACATCCGGAATGTTGTCGAGCACGCCGACGAGCTCGTAGCCGCTCGTGTACGTCAGATACATCGTCGCGGGGTCGCCGGTCTTGGCCTCGTCGAATAACGCCGTGATTTGCATCCACTTCGTCGCCGGATCCGCGACGACGTAGTCGTCCTCGATCGTCAGCGTCGAGTCGGTGTTCATCAGCGTGAACGTCGTGTTGTCGGCCCACGTCGAGCCGTCGATGCCGAGCGGCGTCGAAACCGCGTCGAAACGGCGAAGTAGCACGATATTGCCGCGGACGTCGCCCAGCGTCGGCACGGAATCGTTGGTGTACCAACGATCGGGCTGCTTCGCGACATAGCCGTCGAACGTCGCCTCGAAGCTCTGGGTCGCACCGTTGTTGTCGGCCTCTTGCTTGACGCTCATCACGATCGTCTCGGTCGGATGGTCGTCGAGGAACTGCAGCGTGGTGTCGATCACGTCGTCGAACGACGCCTTCTCGTATTCCGGGCCGTGATAGATGCCGAACGAATCATCGACGTCGACGCAGCGAATGTCGACGTAGCGAACCCCGGCCGCATACTGATCGGCCAGATCGAGCGTTTGCGCCTGCGCGGTGCCCAACGCCGGCTCGTAGAGCGCCATGGTGTCGTGCGTGCCCGGGAGCGTGAGCGCGTTCAGGCTCGCGCTGTCGGGTTGGCCGGCCATCCAGCCGGGGGACGTCTTCGCCGCGCATCCGATGCACGCGAATGTCACGAACGCGAGCCAGCCCCATGACGACATCGAAGCCGATGTTATCGCGTCGACGCGCCGGCGGGATAGGCAGCGCGACGGGTGCTATGAGGACTACGTGCGGCGAGATAGCGAGCGCGACGTTGCGCGACGGCTTCGCGCGCCGGGTTCGTGAGCGTCAGCGCTTCGATGCGCCGGGTGCGATCGGCTCACCCGAGTCGCGCTCCTGCACGGCTTGCTTGAAGCCGACCTGCTCCGCGCGCTGCTTGAACCACATGCCTTCGGGCGTGTGCCGCGCGACACCGTCGAACAGCGTCGCGAACATCTGCGTCGACGCGAGGCCCATGTTGTCGTAGGCGGCGTTGATCATGAGCTTGTTCATCATCAGCTGATTGATCGGCACGCCGGCCATGCGCTGCGCGAGCCGATCGACCTCGCCGTCGAGCTCGGCCTCGGCCACGCAGCCGCCGACGAGCCCCATCGCGAGCGCTTGCTTGCCGTCGATCAGATCGCCGGTGAGCAGCATGCGCTTCGCGCGTTCGGCGCCGAGCCGATAGACCCACATCGCGGTCGTCGGCACGCCCCACACGCGCGCCGGCGGGTAGCCGATCTTCGCGTCTTCGGCCATCACGACGAGGTCGCACGCGAGCGCGATGTCGCTGCCGCCGGCGACCGCATGGCCGCGAACTTTCGCGATCGTCGGCTTGTACGATCGCCACAGCGACATGAACCGCTGCGTGTTCGCGTTCATCATCGCGAAGTCGATCATCGGATCCCACGGCATCTCCTGCACGCCGGCGTTCGCGCCGGGTGTCTGCGCGAAGTCGACGAGGTCGTAGCCGGCACAAAACGCGCGGCCCGCGCCCGTGAGCACGATCACGTGAACGTCGCGATCGCGATTGGCGAGCGCGACCGCGTCGGCGAGCTCGCCGGGCATGTGCTCGTCGATCGCGTTGAGCCGATCCGGTCGATTCAACGTGATCGTGGCGACGCGGCCGGTCACGCCGTATGTGATGCTCTGCATGTTGTGGCGGCGAAGGTAACAAAAGCGACCCCGCGCGAGCTGCTCCTCGACACCTTGGCGGTGCTCTCGCCCGACGCACGCGGGTTACCGACCTCGACGCTGCTCGAAGCGTGCGCGGTGATGCGGTTCAAGCCGATCGCAGTGCGCGTCGCGCTGACGCGGCTCGCGGCCGTCGGGCTGATCGAAAATCCCGAGCGGAGTCGCTGGCACTTGACACGAAAAAATCAATGGGCGCGAGACGTCGAGCGCTGGCGAACCGTCGAGGCGCGCACGCGGCCGTGGGATGGCGGCTGGCTCGTCGCGCTCGTGCACGGCGTGCGGCGTTCGAAGCGCGCGCTGCGCGGTCACACCGAGCGCGCGTTGCGCCACCGCGGGTTTCGCGAGCTGCGCCGCGACGCGTTCATGCGCCCGGCGAACCTCGTCGCGTCGCTCGACGAGATCGATGCGGATCTGAAGAGCCTCGGCGCGAGCGCATCGATCGATCTGTTGCGCGCGAGCGAGCTGGGCTTCGAACCGCCGCTCGGACCATGGCGGATCGGCGAGCACACGAGCCGGCTCGCGAGCGCGTGCGCGCGGATGGACGCGCTCCTCGAGCGAGCGCCGCGCGATCCGGCCGACGCGTGCAAGGCGTTCTGGCTCGTCGGCCGCGACGTGATCCGGCTCGTCAACATTGATCCGTTGTTGCCCGCCGAGCTCGCCGATGCCGACGTGCGCCGCCGCTTGCTCGCGCGGCTGCCGACGTTCTTCGTGCGCGGCCGCGGCGAGTGGGCCGATCACCTGCGCGTCGAGCTCGCGTAGTTCGTGCTTGCGCAGTCGTGCGCCGATTCGTATGGTGAGTACGTGCTGATAGCGCGCCTCACGACGACGACGACGACCGCAATTCGCGGGTTTGTCGTCGCGCGCGCTTTCTGATCTAACCGCACGCCCACGCCACCCGCCAACTGGCCGGGTGGTGTGCGTCGCATCGCCCGTCCTCACAGACAGGAGACTGCGATGTCGATTCCGATCCTTCCACCCGATGATCACCGGGCGCTCGTGCGCCGGCTCGATCTCTGTCATTTCCAAGACGAAGCGCCGGGCATGGCGTTCTGGCACGCGCGCGGCTGGACGCTCTATCGGCTGCTCGAAGATGCCGCGCGCGCGCAGGTGCTCGCCGGCGGGTATCGCGAGGTCAACACGCCACAATTGCTGCGCCGGCCGGTCTGGCAGACCAGCGGTCACTGGGACGCGTTCGCCGGCGGCATGTTCGCGTTCGGCGCGGGCGACGATGAAGCCGCGCTCAAGCCGGTGAGCTGCCCGGGCCACATCCAGCTCGTCAAGCGAATGGCGCCGTCGTGGCGCGATCTACCGCTGCGGCTCGCCGAGTTCGGCCGCGTCCATCGCGACGAGCCGACCGGCACGTTGCACGGCCTCATGCGCTTGCGCCAGTTCTGCCAGGACGACGGCCACATCTTCTGCACCGACGATCAGATCCACGACGAGGTCGCGCGATTTTGTCGCGAGCTGCCTGCGTTCTACGCGCGGTTCGGCTTCACCGACATCGCGGTCGCGCTGTCGCTGCGGCCCGACGAGCGCATCGGCGACGACGCGGCGTGGGATCGCGCCGAACAGATCCTCGGCGACGTCGCGGCGAGCCTCGGCGTGCCGGTCGAGATCCAGCCGGGCGCCGGCGCGATCTACGGCCCGAAGCTCGAGTTCGCACTGCGCGATCGGCGCGGCCGCGTGTGGCAGTGCGGCACGATCCAGCTCGACTTCGCGATGCCGCGGCGATTCGACGTGCGCTACGTCGACGCCGGCGGCGAGCGCAAGCCCGTCGCGATGCTGCACCGCGCGCTGTTCGGATCGATCGAGCGCTTTCTCGGCGTCTTGCTCGAGCATCACGGCGCGGGCTTGCCGGCGTGGTTGGCACCCGAGCAGGTCGCGATCGTGCCGATCGCCGAACGCCATCGCGAGTACGCCGAACGCGTTCGCGCCGCGCTCGGCGTGCGCGCGCGGATCGACGTCGACGACACACTCGCGCGCCGCGTGGCGATCGCGCATCACGACGGCGTGCCGTTGGTCGCGATCGTCGGCGACCGCGATGTCGCGAGCGAGGCGATCTCGATTCGCGACCGCGACGCGCAGTTGACGCTGCCGTTCGATGCCGCGATCGCGCGGCTGCGCGAACGATGCGCGAGCTGACCGCGCGTGCTATTCGGCGGGCATGGTGTTCGAACCCGGCGTGACGTCTTCCGAGCGGCGCGGCCGCTTGTTCGTGCTCGCGGGGCAAGCGCTGCGCATCGCGCCCGATGCAGAAGTCGCCGACGACGATCTGTTCCTCGGCGCGCTCGATGGCGTGCCGTGTTTCGCGCGCGGCGTCGAGCGCGATACCGATGCGACGCCGCTGCGCCAGCTGTTCGGCGTGGTCTCCGACGAAGAATTCGCGGTCGCCGGGCGCGCGCTCGGCTTCGTCGCCTGGGACCGCGATCATCGCTATTGCGGCCGGTGTGCGAACGCGACCGTGCGCTCGACGACCGAACGCGCGCGGACGTGTAGCTCGTGCGGCTTCGTGGTCTATCCGCGGATCTCGCCCGCGATCATCACGCTCGTCGAGCGCGACGGCCGTGCGTTGCTCGCGCGTAACGCGCGCACGCAGATGCCGTTCTATTCGACGCTCGCAGGTTTCGTCGAGGTCGGCGAGACGCTCGAGGAATGCGTCGCGCGCGAAGTCCATGAAGAGGCCGGCATCGCGATCCGCGACATTGCCTATTTCGGCAGCCAGCCGTGGCCGTTCACGGGCTCGCTGATGGTCGGCTTCACCGCGACGTGGGCGAGCGGCGAGCTCGCACCCGATCCGAGCGAGATCCGCGACGCCGCGTGGTTCGCACCCGACGCGTTGCCGCCGGTGCCGCCGAAGCTCAGCATCGCGCGCGCACTGATCGACGACTTCGTGCGGCGTGCGACGCGCTGAGGTTGCGCGCGGCCATGCACAAGTCGTGTATCCGATGGCCGCGCTAACGCGAGCTTCATCGGTTCGCAAACCAACCTTCATCGACGGATTTCCGTAGAGCCGCGACCATGGGCTCATGCGGTCATTCAACCTCGTCGCGTTCCTCGTCGTCGCGGCCGGCTGCTCGAGCTGGTCGCAGCCCATGTACAACGATCCATTTCCCGTCTCGCAGCCGCCACCGCCGAATCACTATTCGCAGCTGATGGCGACGCCGAGCGAGCACGAGCTGTTCGCGTCGGTCAACGACGCGCGCCGCGACGCCGGGCTCGCGCCGCTCGCGTGGAGCGACGAGGTCTCGTTCGTCGCCCACGATCCGAAGCTGACGTTCGACTTCGGCAAGCTGGTGTACTCGGAGATCCGGCTCGACCTCGCGATCACGCAAACGCCGAGTGCGGCGATGGCGTATTGGCTCGGCAACGCGAAGCAGCGCGCGAATCTGCTCGCAGCCGATGCGACTCATCTCGGCATCGCGATCATGCCCGACGGCCCCGATCACATCACCGCGGTCGCGATCGCGGTGCGCGTCGCACCGAAGCTCGCGGGCGTCGCGCAGATCAAGCAGCGCATCGCAAAGGCGCTCGCCGTCGATCAGTGGGGCCTGCACCGCGACGAGTGGACGTCGATGGACCAGACGGCGCAGGTCGTCGCCGACGGGCTCGCTGCGCACAAGTCGCATCGCGAGATCTACGACGACTACCTCGCCACCGGGGCCGGCGCCGTGTTCGTGACGTCGATGGCGGATACCAGCACGCTCGACCGCGAGATCGCACTCGAGGACTTGCTGCATCGCAATCACAACGTCGCCGGCTTCGGGATCGGCATCGCGCAGAACCCGAATCGCGACCGCGGCGACGGGCTCGTCTATCTCGTCGTCACCGGCTGCATCGTGTGCAGACCGTTTTGAGCGCCACGCGCTACGCGGCTTGACAACTCGGCGTCAAGCTATGTGGATGCGACGTCTGGTGTTCCTGATCGTGCTCGCCGCTTGCCAGCCGGAGAACACGTTGGTCAAGACGATGCCGCACGAGGCGCCGGTCGCGCCGGGCCTCGCGCTGGAAAGCGCACTGCCGAGCGAGCGCGAGCTGTTCGACGCGATCAATCTCGCACGGGGCTCGGCCGGCGTCGCGGCGTTGCAATGGTGCGATCAGGTCGCGCTCGTCGCGCACGATCCGACGCAGAAGTACGAGTTCGGCACGCTCGCGTACGCCGATATCAAGATCGATAGCGCGCTCGCGAGTGATGGCTCGGCCGCGCTGCAGTACTGGCTCGGCGACACGACGCAGCGCACGAATCTGCTCTCGCCGACCGCGACGCACGCCGGCATCGCGGTCAAAGCCGACGAATTCGGTCACGTCGCTGCGACCGCGATCACGGTGCGCGTGCCGCCGGCGATCGATCCGCAAGCGCTCGCGAAGCGGATCACGACGTTGCTCACGCCGATTCACTACAACGTGAGCCTCGAAGGCAAACGCCACGAGCACGATGACTTTCGCTACGCCGCGCAAGCCGCCGCCGACAACCTCGCCGCCGGCGGGTCGCCCGACGACACGCGCGCCGTCGTGATGAGCTGGACACCGGTCGGCGTCACGAGCATCGCGCGGATCCCCGACGTCGACACGCTCGCCGACGACAACAACCTCGTGAAGCTGCTGCACAACCAAGCCGCGACGGCGTTCGGCGTCGGCGTCGCACAAGGCAAGGACCGCGTGCACGGCCGCGGCGCGATCTGGATCGTGATCGTGACGAACTAACGCGCCGCCGCATCGGGCTCGAGATCGGCGGTGCACAACGCGAGCAGGCGGTGCAGCTCGCCGCGATCGCGTTTGCCGAGCGCGCGGAAGCAGCGGGCCTCGCAGGCGTCGATCGCGGCCTCGATCTGCGCGCGCTGTTTAGGCGTCGTGCGTGCCTCGAGCACGAACGCGCGCTTGTCGTCCGGCGACTGCACGCGGCGCACCGAGCCGTCCGCTTCCATCCGGTCGATCGCGCCGGTGAGCGTCGCGCTCGACAGGCCGAGCTGCTTCTGCAGCGCGCCCATCGTCATCGCGCCGCGCTCCCACAACACGCCGAGCACGTGCGCTTGCTCCGCCGAGAGCCCGACGTCGCGGAGCGCGCGGCTATGCACGCGATTCTGGAGGCGAAACATCCGCACCATCGCGTGCGACAACGATGCGTCCAGACGATCACCTTGCATACGAGATATATATCTCGTATACGAACAAAATGCAGCCATCGGTGCACGCTCGGTTGCTCGAAGCGCTCCGCACGCACGGGCCCGACGTCGATTCGCCGCCGTTTGCGGTTCCCGCATCGCGCTATCGCGATCCGCAGCGATTCGCGCGCGAGCTCGCCGCGTTCGCCGCGCCGCGTCCGGTGCTCGCGTCGAGTGCGCTGGCGCCGGGCTCGAGCATGCCGGTCGACGGCGTGGGCACACCGGCGCTCGTCGTGCGCGGTGCCGACGGTGTCGTGCGTGCGTTCGCGAACTCGTGCCGCCATCGCGCGATGCGCCTGCGCGACGAGCCGGGCGCCGTCAAAGCCTTCGTATGCCCGTATCACGGCTGGACGTATGACCTCGCCGGCGCGCTCGTTCACGTGCCGCACGCGGAAGCGTTTGTGGGCTGCGAGCACCGCGATCTGCGCGCGTTGCCGGTCGCCGAGCGCCACGGTCTGATCTGGCTCGGCGACGACGTCGAGGCCTACGTCGGCGAGCTCGGGGCCGATCTCGACGCGCTCGATTTCGCCGCGCTGGTCGTTCATCGCAGCTCGCGCACGGTTCGCGCGTGCAACTGGAAGCTCGTCGTCGAAGCGTTCCTCGACGGCTACCACCTCCGCGTCTTGCATCGCGACTCGGTCTATCGCTTCTTCATCGACGCGGCCTCGCGGGTCGAGCGCATCGGTCCGCACATGCGTGCGATCTCGGCGCGCCGGCCGCTGCGCGACGCCGGTCCGGTCGATGCGAGCTCCGCGTTGAGCGAGCTCGGTACGCCGAGCTTCGTGATCTTCCCGGCGACGATCGTCATCTGCCATCCCGATGCGATCTCGCTGATCGGGCTGACGCCGCTCGCGGCCGAACGCACGGCCGTCGAGCACACGCTGCTGGTCTCGTACGACGACGCCGAGCACGCGGCGAAGACCTGGGCGATGATCGAAGACGGCGTGATCCAGCGCGAAGACCTGTGGGCGTGCGAGCAGATCCAACGCTCGCTCGACGACGAGCTGCTGTTCGGCGGGCTCGAGCACGCCGTGCGCTGGTTCCACGACTCGCTAGATGCCGTAGTCGGCGAGTAACTTGGCCCACGCCGCGCGTTGCGTGCCGCCGGCATCGTCTTCGACGCGTGAGTGCTCGCGATCGATCACGAGCGTCGCGCGGCGCTGCGCGTCGTAACGCGGCCACGCGGGCAACCCGCGGCCGTTCGGCTCGCCGGTGCGGATGAAGCTTGCCCACGTGTCGTGCATCGCCAGCGCGATCGCTTCGAACGGCGTGGTGTCGCCGCCGAGCAGGAATTGCGCGAACGGATTCGCGAGGTGGTTCCACACGAGCGGCAGCTCGGCGGCGTGCGCGGCGCCGAGCATGCGGCCGCCGACGTCGCAGCGATAGAAATAGACCGGTGCCGGATGCGCTTCGGCGAGCCGCAACGCGGGGATCCGAAACGACACGTCGCCGGCGAGCTCGCTCGGCACGCGATAGCCGGCGAGCAGCGCGTCGGTCGCGGCATCGCCGATGCGAACGCGAATCTGTTGCTCGACGATCTTCGCGCTACCTGGCACCAGCGCGTCGAACAGCGCCCACTCGTCGCGGTTCGTGCCCACGAGCAGCGGCACGCGCGCGATCGAGCCGGCGAGCGCGGCCTGGCGCGGTCCCGTAACGATGTTAACACCGTCAACATACGGCGCGATGGCGCCGAGCCCGCGCTGGCGCAGCAGCTGAGCTTGCACGGCGAGGATCTTGTCGGCGGGCGCGTCGATCGCCGAGCCGAGCTCGCCGAGCACCTGCGCCGCGACCTGCTCGGCATCCGCGCGCGGCGACGGTACGAGCGCGCCTGCGCCGCTTTGCAAGATCGCGCGATGAAACAACCCGTGCGCCGCCGGCATCGCGAGCAAGTTCGCGATCGAGATCGCGCCGGCCGATTCGCCCATCACCGTGACGTTGTTCGGATCGCCGCCGAACGCCGCGATGTTGTCCTGAACCCAGCGCAGCGCCGCGATCTGATCGAGCAAGCCGACGTTGCCGTCGCTCGCGAGCAAGAAGCCGAACAGCCCGAGCCGATAGTTGATCGACACGACGACGATGTCGTGGCGCGACGCGAACGTGATGCCGTCGTAGAGCGGCACGCCGCCGCTGCCCATGACGAACGCGCCGCCGTGGATCCACACCATGACGGGATGGCTGCTGCCGTTCGCCGGAGCGGTGACGTTCAAAGTCAGACAGTCTTCGGAGATCCGCGTCTTGTCGGTGAGGCCGGCCATCACCGAGTTGCGCTCCTGCATCGCGACCGGACCGACGTGCGTCGCGTCGAGCTCGCCGGTCCACGCCGCGATCGGCTCGGGCGGGCGAAACCGCCGCCCACCGACGGGCGGCGCCGCGTAGGGAATGCCGAGCCAGCTGTGCACACCGCCGCGCTCGAAGCCGCGCACGGAACCGGATTTCGTCTGCGCGATCACGCCGGCCACCGTAACACGCGCGCTTTCGAGTTAAGTTGCGCCATGGCCGCGCCGAACATCGATCTCAGTATTCCGTGCGAGCACGTCGAGCAAACCTCGATCCGACACGTGCAACGTCCCGGGCGCGGGTGCGTCGACTGCATGAAGATCGGCGGGCAGTGGGTGCACCTTCGCGAGTGCCTGACGTGCGGGCACGTCGCGTGTTGTGATTCGTCGCCGAACCAGCACGCGACGAAGCATTTCCACGCCACCAAGCATCCGATCTGCACGTCCGTCGAGGTGGGCGAGACGTGGGCGTGGTGCTACGTCGACGAGCAGTTCTTATCGGAGGGATGACATGGCGGACGAGCGCACCGCAGAGATGTACCCGACGCTGTCGGAGGCGCAGATCGAGCGCATCCGACCGTTCGGTCACGAGCGCGCGCTCCACGCGGGCGAGGTCGTGTACGAGCAGGGCGAACCAGCATCGAAGTTCTTCGTCGTGCTCGACGGCGAGATCGAAGTCGTGCATCCGTACGG
>DASXEF010000318.1:0-3573 GCA_036490255.1 Kofleriaceae bacterium | reverse complement strand
TCGGGATCGATCGTGTCGCCGCGGCGCACCTGGCCCGACTTCACGGCTTCCAGGATCGACAGGCCGTCGCGCTCGCCCGACATCCGCAGATCGGTCACGACGACATCGAACGCGTGATCGCGCAGCTTCGCGAGCGCGGTCGGTACCGTCTCCGCTGCGGTCACCGTATGGCCGGCGCGGCGTAGACAGATCGCGAGGAACTCGCGCATCGAGCGCTCGTCGTCGACGACCAGGATCTGTCCCACGGCGAAGACTATGGCACGATGCGCACCTGCGCGAACGTCTTGGCCTGTGGCTGTTCGATCGTGGCGGGCTGCTCGGCCTCGTCGCGATGGCGGCGTATGCGGTGCTCGCCGCCCCGCACATCGTCGACGGCGACAACGCCGAGTTCTCGACGCTCGCGCACACCGGCGGCATCGCGCATCCATCCGGCTATCCGCTCTACGTGTTGTGGTTGCGCGCGTGGCGCTGGTTGCCGGGCGAGCCCGCGCACGCCGCTGCGATCGCGACCGCGATCTTGGGCGCGCTCGCCGTCGTCGCGCTGATGAACGCGGCGCGCGCGTGGGGTGCGAGCACCGGCGCGGCCACGCTCGCGACGGCGATCGTCGCCGGCGCGCCGATCGTGCTGCGCGTGCACAGCGAAGCCGAAGTGTTCGCGATGAACGATCTCGCGTGCGCGCTCGTGCTGTGGCTCGCGGCGCAACGCGGTCCGGTGCGCGGCGCGTGGCGCGGCTTGTTGCTCGGCCTCGTCGCCGGCTGCGGGCTCGCCGATCATCTGACGTGCGCGCTCGTCGCGCCGATCGGCATTCTCGGCATCGTGCGTGCGGTGAGAGAGCAGCGCATCGCCGCGGTGCTCGCGCTCGTCGGTCTGCTCGCCGGGTTATCGGCGTACGCGTACGCGTTCGTCGCGCCCGATTCTGCGATGAGCTGGGGCGGCGTACGCGATCTCGATTCGCTGATCGGGCTCATCACGCGGCGCGACTACGGCGGCGCGACCGCATTCGCGCCGGTCGCGAACGCGACGTCGGCGATCGATCAGATCTTCGAGCTCGCGCGATCGCTCGGCCGCGCGTGGCTGTGGCTGCCCGCGCTCGGTGCGCTCGCGATGCTCGGCTATCGCTGCGCGAAACCCGGCGACGGCGAGACGCGCGTCGCATGGGCGATGCTCGCGCTCGCGTGGTTGCTCGCCGGCCCGATCCTGGCGTCGCGGTTCGACGTCGCGCCCGATCTGATCGGCCTCTCGGTATGCCGGCGCTTTCACGTGCTGCCCGCGCTGTTGCTCGCGATCCCGGCAGCGCGCATGTTCGATGCGATCCCGATCCGCACGCCGCGCTCGGCCCGCGTGCTTGCCGCCGCGCTCGTGCTGCCGATGTCGATCGCGCTGTCGCTGCCGTACCTGGGGCGCGTCCACACCGCGGCCGTCGAGCGCTACGCGCAGAACGTGCTCGAGTCGCTGCCCGACGGCGCGGTGCTCGTCGTCGGCGAGGACTACATCTATGCCGGCGCGCAGTACGTGCAGGCGGCGCTCGGCGAGCGGCCCGACGTGATCGTGGTCGGCGAGGGCTTGCTCGGCATGAGCTGGTATCGCGACCGCTTGGCCGCGCGAGGGCTCGAGATGCCGCCGGGCAAGCCGAGCGGCGGCTGGGTCGTCGCACACGCGGCGCGTGCGGGCAAACGCGTGTTCGTCGATCTCAAACAGAAAGACGTGCTCGCGAAGCTGCCGACGTATCCGTGGGGCGAAGTGCTCGCGGTCGGCGAGCCACCGCCGACGGACAAGCTCGCCGAGGTCAACCACGAGCTCTACGACTCGTTCCGGCTCGACTACATGCCGCCCGGCGACGACGACGAATACGCGACCGTGATCGCGCGCCACTACGCCGCGATGCGCAAGCTGCTCGTCGAGATTCTCGACGCGGCCGGCCGTCACGACGATGCCGCGTCGTTTTCGGAAAAATAACTGCGACCGAAACGCGCGGTAGCCTGTCCGTCTCGCTGATGGAGTCACGCAGGGAACGATTCCGCCGGCTGATGGAGCCGGTGCACGACCGCGCGTGCGCGTTCGCGCGCGGGTTGGCGCGGTCGCGCGCCGACGGTGACGATCTATTCCAATCGTCGGTGCTCCGCGCCTACGAACGCGTCGATTCGCTGCAGGACGAGGGCGCGTTCCGGACGTGGCTCTATCGCATCATCGTCAGCGTCCATCGCAACCACGTGCGCTCGGCGTGGTGGCGACGGTGGAGCCCGTTTCGCGACGAGCACGTCGAACGCGAGGCGCACTATCGCGAAGCCGATCGCGCGCCGGAGTCGGCGGCGTCGGTCAAGCGCGCACGCGCGGCGCTCGCGAAGCTACCGGCCGTGCAGCGCGAAGCGATCGTGATGTTCGAGATCGAGGGCATGCTCGTCGACGAGATCGCGGCGGTGCAGGGCGTGTCGGCATCGGCGGTGAAGTCGCGGTTGGCGCGCGGACGCGAGCGGCTGCGCGCGCTTTACGAGCGCGGCGCGGCGCTCGAGGCGATTCCGGAGCCGATGCCGAACGGAGATTCCGCGTGACGTCGCTCGATCTAACAGCGCTCGCGGATGACGTGCGCCGGGACGTGCCGTCGCTCGACGCGATGCTGCCGGGCGACCACGCCAGCGATCGCGAGCTGCTGGCGCTTTCGGCGGCGTACGTCGATCGCGCGTCGCGCATCGCATGGGGTGTGGCGTTGTTCATGCCGATCGCGATCACGCTCGTGATGCTCGGGGTTCAAGCGATGACGCTGTGGGTGCCGAACGAAGACTGGGCTCACGGCTATGTCGAGTGGGGCGTGCATCCGGCCGAGTGGTTGGTCGAGCTCGACACGCCGGGCCACGCGCTCGTTGCGATCTGCATCGCCGCGATCGTCGCTGCGTTCGTGCGGCGCCATGCGGCGGCGAAGTTCGCTCGGGTTGTCGACGGACCCGATGCGGTCGGCGTCGGCCGCGCGATGCTCGCGCGGATCCAGCCGTGGTTCGTCGCGTGCTGGACGGCTGGGGTCGTCGTGTTTTGCGGCTTCTTCGCGACGGTGCTCGCGTTTCACGTGGGGCAGCTCGTGTTCGACGTGTCGCGGTCCCAGTTTGCGACGTTCCGCACCGGCTGGATACCGATCGACCATTACGATGCGGTCTCGAGGATTCGAGACCTGTGGGTCTTGCTGCCGGGCGCTGTGATCGGCGCGATCTGGATCGCACGGCGATCGCCGTCGTGGCTGCGCAGCCACTACGTCGCGTGGGGTGGGATGGGCGTCGCGTGGCTCGCGCTCGCATCCAGCTTCTCGATGTCGTTCTTGATCGGCGCGCTTGATCACAACGCCGTGCGGACCGTGATCATCGTCGGCGGTATCGCAGGGTTGTTCGCCGCGGTGAGCTCGTTCGCCATGCGACGAGGAGTTGCGAAATGACGGCGACAGTCGATCGTGTTGTTGCCTCCGATCTCGCCGCGCTCGCGACCGATGTGCGGCACGCCGCACCTGGTCTCGACGCGATCCTGCCGGTCGAGCAAGAGCGAACGCTGATCAGCCTCGCGACGTCGTACGTCGACATGGTCGCTCGCGC
>DASXEF010000166.1:0-2810 GCA_036490255.1 Kofleriaceae bacterium | reverse complement strand
CGCTGTACTCGCGGCTGATCTGCTCGAACTGCTCGCGCGAGACCTGGTTCTGTCCGGCCTCGCCGACGGTGCCGTCGGGCATGACATTGAACCGGCCCGCGAGCTCGCGGCGTGCCGCGAGGCGGTCGGCGGCGCCTGTCGGATCGAGCAGCGCGCCGAGGCCCTCGCTCGAGAATTCCTCGGCCATGTCCGCGAGGCCGTGGCCTGCGCCCGCGACCGGCGCATCGGCGGACTGGACGTGGCCTTGAGATCCGATCGTCGGATCGATCGGTCCGTGCGCCGAGTCCACGAACCGAGTGAGCCAGTTCGATGAATCGCCCTCTTCGGCTCGCTCTTCGTGCAGCATGCTCCTCCCGCCCCTGTGTGAGCCTATTACGAACGCTCGGCGAAAAGGATCCTCACGCCCAGCGAGCGCGTGCGCCGGCGGTGACGACGATCACGATGTCGGCGATGCGCTTCCGCGACGGCGCCTGTTCCAGCTTCGTCACCAGCGCATGCACCGACGACGACAGCATGTAGACCAGCAGCACGACATCGGTGCGCCGAGGGAGCTCGCCGCGCTTCACCGCGAGATCGAGGCGCGTGCGGCGAGTGGCGAGCACGCTCTCGCGGATCGCGTCGATGATCGCGTCGACCTCGGGATCGTGTTGCTCGAGCTGGATCATGCGCATGAGGCCGCGCGTGATCGTGACGTCGAACTTCGAGACGGCTTCGACGAAGTGCTGCGTGAGGTCGGCGGCGAGATCGCCGGTGTCGTGCGGCGGCGCGATCACGTGATAGTGCTCGAGCGCGGCGGCGACGAGCTGGCTCTTCACCGGCCACCGGCGGTAGATCGTCGTCTTGTTGACGCCGGCGCGTGCCGCGACGTCGTCGATGCGTAGCGCGCCGTAACCGACTTCGCCGAGCGCCGTCAGCGTGGTGGTGAAGACGCGCGCCACGACGCGCGCGCTGCGGCCGCCGGTGCGGATGCCGCCGAACTTCGGAGCCGGAAGCCTGCGTGCCACCGCGCTCCGTGTATCCGCTTCCGCGTTTCGTCACAACTGTAAACGCAACCGACAGTTGCATTATTTTTCCGACCAGACTAGATCCGACGTGTCGTCATGGCCACTGTCGCGCAGAAATCCGAACCGAGTGCGGAGCCGGCGGTCGCCGCTCGCCCGCCCAAAAAACGGCGGAACGTCATCCTCCTCGCACTCGGCGTAGTCGCCGCGATCGTCGGCGTGACGATCTGGCTGCTCGGGCGCGGCCACGAGTCCACCGACGACGCGCAGATCGACGCCGATGTCGTGCTCGTGCCCACGCGGGTCGGCGGTCTCGTCAAGAGCGTGAGCTTCGTCGAGAACCAACGCGTCAAAGCCGGCGACCTGCTCGCCGAGCTCGACGACTCCACGCTCAAAGCGAGGCTCGCCCAGGCCGAAGCGAGCCTGGCGCAGGCGATCGCCCAGTCCGAGGCGGCGGATGCCAGCGCCTCGATCGCCGAACGCAATGCGGTCGGTAACAAGTCGGCCGCGCATGCGAACCTCACGGGCGCCGCGGTCGGTGAGAAGACCTCGTCGGAACAGCTCGCGGAAGGCCAGGCGCAGCTCGCGTCGGCGCAGGCGCAGTACGAGCAGGCCAAGCAAGACGTCGAGCGCGATCGTTCGTTGCTCGCATCGAACGCGATGACGAAGGTCCAGGTCGATCAGGCCGAGACCCAGTTTCGCCTCGCAGATTCGAACCTCGCGCTCGCCAAGGCGCGCATCGCGACGCTGCAGTCGTCGGTCGTCGCCGCGCGGAGCAAGGTCGACGAGGCCTCTGCACGCGCCGCCCAGAACGACGACGTGTCGAACACGGTCCGCCAGGCGCACGCGCAGGCGGACGCCGCGAAGGCGGAGGTCGAGGTCGCCACGGCGCTGCGCGATCTCGCCGCACTCGATCTGTCGTACGCGAAGATCGTCGCGCCGCAGGACGGCGTGATCTCGAAGAAGGCGGTCAATGTCGGCCAGGAGGTCGTCGCCGGCCAAGTCGTCGGGCAGCTCGTCACCGACGCGCGCTGGGTCACCGCGGACTACAAGGAGACGCAGGTCGGGCGCATGCACGAAGGCCAGCCGGCCAAGATCTCGGTCGACGCATACTCCGGCCTCGAGTTGCACGGCACCGTCGAGAGCATCTCCGCCGGCACCGGCGCGCGGTTCACGCTGCTGCCGCCGGATAACGCGACCGGCAACTTCACGAAGGTCGTCCAGCGCGTGCCGGTGCGGATCAAGATCAATGACGTGCCGCCCGGCCTCGTGCTTCGCACCGGCATGAACGTCGACGTCACGATCGACGTGCGCGACGGCAAATAACGAGACGCGCGCCATGGCCACCACCACCGCGCATGTCTTGCCCGCGCAGGTCAACAAGTGGGCCGTCGCCGTCGCCGTCGCGCTCGGCGCGCTGCTGGAGGTCGTCGACACCAGCATCGTGAACGTCGCGCTCACCGACATGCAAAACGCGTTCGGCGCGACGCTAACGCAGGTGAGCTGGGTGGTGTCGAGCTACGCGGTCGCCAACGTGATCATCTTGCCGCTCACCGCGTGGCTCGGCGATCGATTCGGCAAGAAGCGCTACTTCGTGTGGTCGCTGATCGGTTTCACGGCGGCATCGATGCTGTGCGGCATCGCGCCGAACCTGACGGCGCTGATCGTCGCGCGAACCTTTCAGGGCATCATGGGCGGTGGCCTGCTCGCGAAGGCGCAGGCGATCTTGTTCGAGACGTTCCCGAAGAAGGAACAAGCGGCGGCGCAGGCGTTCTTCGGGATGATCGTCATTGCCGGCCCGACGATCGG
>DASXEF010000147.1:0-2409 GCA_036490255.1 Kofleriaceae bacterium | reverse complement strand
CGCCATGTACATCGGCGTGCCCATCACCGCGCCGGTCGCCGTGAGCTGGCTCATCGGCGTCGGCGCCGGCGCGTCGACGTCGTTCTCGCTCGGTTTACGCATGCGCGCCGTGACCATCGGATTGTCGGCGCCGAGCGCGCGCGCGAGCCCGAAATCGGCGACGCGGACGCGGCCGTCCTTGCCGAGCAGCACGTTGTCGGGCTTGAAGTCGCGATGGACGAGGCCCGCGGCATGTGCGGCGGCGAGCCCGCGGCCGGCGAGCTCGAACTTCTCGACGATCTCGGCGTGCGAATGGCGCGCTTCGAGCCAGCTGCCGAGCGTGCCCGCATCGAGCAGCTCTTCGGCGAGAAACACGAACGCGCCGTCGACGCCGACCTCGTGCACGGTGATCACGTTCGGATGCGTGACGCGCGCCATCGCCTGGCCTTCGCGCTGCATGCGCGTGCGCTCTTCTTCGGTCGCCGCGCTCGTGCGCATGACCTTGAGCGCGACGTGGCGATCGAGCTCGCGATCGTGCGCGGCGTAGACCACGCCCATGCCGCCGGAGCCGAGCGTGCCGACCACGACGAAGCGGCCGATCTTCGAGCCGTGAACGATGTCGGGATCCGGGGTCACGTGGCGAGGCGAGCGATCCAGCTGGCGGTGGTGGCGACGAGCTCGTGCTGGACGTCGAGCTCGGTGAACGTGTGGTTCGCGTGCGGAAAGTACGCCCGATCGATCTTGCCGCGCAGCTCGGGGAACAGCTCGAACAATTGATCGGGCGCGTTGTACTTCGCACCGTGAACGCCGGAATAAATCGCGAGCACGCGCACGCCACGTGCGACGAGCTTGCCGAGATCGGCGCGATAGCTCGCGATCGGGGGCGCCTCGCGGCCGCCGGCCTGATCGGGCTCGTCGGGATCGCGGGCGTAGCGCTGGGCGAGCTTCGCTTTCGCGATTCGCTCGGCGGCGCGGACGCCGCGCACGAGCGCTTCGCGCGGCCCGAGCGCGCGCACTTTCGCGACCGCGGCGCGCAGCTGGCCTCGCCGGTTCGCGTAGACGTACGGATCGACGAGCACGATCGCGGCGACGCGATCGTCGACGAGCGCGGTCGCCAGCGCGTTGTCGGCGCCGGCACAGACTCCGAAGATCACGTAGCGCTTCGCGCCGAGCCCCGCGAGCGCGAGCCGCGTATCGGCGACGGCGCTGTCGCGAAAGGTCGTCGCGTCGCTCGATGCGACCGAATCGCCGATGCCACCGAGATCGAGCCGGAGCGTCGCAAATCCCAGCTCGGCGAGCCGCCGCGCGAGCACGACGTGTAGGCGATGCGGCCCGACGCGATGGATCACGCCGGCGTTCAAGATCACGACGCTCGGCGTGTCGCGCGTCGCGTGCGTGCGGTCGGGCCGGCTGACGATCCCGACGAGCTGATCGGCGTTGCCGAAGCGCACGACGTCTTCCGAAATTTCAGCACCGGCAGGCTCACCTCTGCGCGGCTCGTGCGTTGCCGTCATCTCGGGGCAGATTGTATGCTGCTTCGGCTGTGGGCGTGAGCATAGGGTACTTCGGAGGTCAGCGACTGCTGGGATCGCTGCACGTCGCGTCGCGAGGGCGCGATGCGGTGCTGCTCTGCAACCCGTTCGGCGAAGAGGCCGCGCGCAGCCATCGCACGTTTCGCGTGCTCGCGACGCAGCTCGAGCGCGTCGGCATCTCGGCGATGCGGTTCGACTACTCCGGCACCGGCGATTCGCTCGGCGATGCCGGTGATGTTTCGGTCGCGCGCTGGCTCGCCGATATCGCGGAAGCCGCGGCGCGGCTCGAGCAGGCGACCGGCGCCGCGCGGATCTCGCTCGTCGGGTTGCGCTTCGGCGCTACGCTTGCCGCGCTGGCGAGTGAAAAGCTCGCGCCGCGCCACCTCGTGATGTGGGATCCGATCGTCAACGGCCGTGCGTATCTCGACGAGCTTGCCGCCCAGCACGCGACGTACATGCGCGAGGAGCTCGGGCCCGCCTGGCATGCGCGCGCACATGTGCACGAGGCGATGGGCACGCCCATCAGCGACGTGCTCGCCCGCGATCTGGGCGCGATCGACCTCGCACGGGTGCCGCCGACCGGCACGCGGGTCACCGTGATCGCGACGCGGCCGTCACCCGGCGCCGACGCGCTGCGCGCCAAGCTGGCACAGCGCGCGCAATGGCTGGAGCTCGCCGATTCGACGGCGTGGAACAGCGACGCCGCCCTCAACGCGATGGTCGTGCCGATGTCGATCGTGCAAGCCGTCGTCGCCCGTCTCGAGCAAAGCAGCCGCGAGCCTTCATGAGCCAAGAGCACCAAGCGCACGAGTTGGACCTCCTCGATATCGTCAGCCCGATCGCGGGTGCCGCGGGCAGCGCCGAAGTGACCGTCGCGTTCGACCGCGCGGTCGACGCC
>DASXEF010000138.1:0-1826 GCA_036490255.1 Kofleriaceae bacterium | reverse complement strand
CCGATCGTGAACACCTGCGCCGCGCCGTCGACGCGGCCTTGCATGACGCGAAGGTGACCGATCTCCTGCGCGCGCGGCGTGACCAGCGCGAGGTCGCTCGATTGGGTGAGCTGCACCGCCGGCGACGGCCTGCCGCCGAGTAGCGCGATGAAGCACGTGAGCCCCTTCACGTGAACGACGCGTTGACCGTTCGGTGCGGGCAAGAACGTGATGCGAACCTTCGTGCCGTGAAGCCCGACGAGATCGGCGACGCCGTTGCCGACCATCACGAAGTGCACGCGGCGATCAGCGGCGAGCTGCGCGGTGTCGGCGAGCGGCAGCCGGCGGACCGCACCCTTCGCAGCGCTCGCGGTTGCCATCCACGCTTGTGTCGCGGGCGCGTGGAACGTCGCCGGCGTCGGATCGGCCGCGACCGGGACGGCGGGAGGCGTCGGCGCCGCCGACGATTGCACGGCGGGCGGACCATCACCGGGTTGCACTTGCACGACGGGCGTCGGCGTCGGTGGCGTGATCGCGTTGTGCGGGACGGTCGGCGTCGCGGGCTGCGGCGGCCCGGTCAACCGCTTGCCGGGCATCGTCACGCGCGAGACTTCTTCGGTGATCGGCTCGAGCGCCGATTGCAGCTCGGTCGCGAGCTCGTCGACGCGCAAGATCCGCTTCTTCGGATCGAACGCGAGCGCGTGCGCGAGCACCGAGACGATGCCGCGCGGAATCCCGATCGGCTGCAGCGTATCGCGCACCAGATCGTCGGCGTGGCGGCGCTTCTTGTAGCCGGCGTAAACGTCTTCGTCGGCGAAGATCGCCTTGCCTGAAAGCATGTACACCGCGACGACCGCGAGCGAGTAGATGTCGGTGGCGGGCGACACGGCTTGACCGGCGAGCTGCTCGGGCGCGGCCCAGCTCGGCGAGTACATCGCGAGCTTCTGGCCGGCGACGATCGCGGTGTCCTCGGCGCGCTGCTCGCGATCGCCGTCGGCGCTCCACTTCGCGATGCCGAAGTCGGCGAGCTTGGGCAGGCGATTGTGCGCGCTCGAGCCGAACAAGATGTTTTGCGGCTTGATGTCGCGATGGACGATGCCGAGCTGATGCGCTTCGGCGAGCGCCGAGCACATCGCCGACACGATCTTGACCGTCTCTTCGACGGACTGCTTGCCCTGTTCGCGGACGATCTGCGAGAGCGTGCCGCCGCTCATGTACTCGCAAACCTGTAGCGGCATCCCGGCCGCGTCTTTGTTGCCGAGATGGCCGAAGTCGTAGATCCGCAGCGTGTTCGGATGCGTGAGCCTCGACAGCGCGAACGCCTCTTGAACGAAGTGCTCGTAGCTCGTGCGGCCGACGCCGGATTGGCCGCCGAGCCCGCTGAAGACCTTGATGCACACCGGCCGCGACAGGCGCTCGTCGGTGCCTTTGAACACGACGCTGTGCCCACCGGAGCCGATCTGTTCGACCACGCGATAACGATCGAGGATCAAATCGCCGATTTTGATCTCGGGTGACTTCGGCGCCGGGGCGCTCGGCATCGCTGCAATCGTAACCCGGCTTGGACCGCATCCTGCACCGTGGTATCCGTAAAATCGTGCCGGCTCGCCACGTGGTCCTCGTCGTGATGGCAGGTGTCGTCCTGATGGCCGGCCTATACCTGTTTCACGCGGTCCACGAGGTGCCCGAGGTGTCGGCGGCGGTGCCACCAAGGCACGACTCGCCGGCGCCGGTCGCCGAATCGGCAGCCGAGGCCCGGCCGACCACGACGCACGTCCATGCGACGGCACCGTCGACCACCGCGGCGCCCGAGATCGCGAGCGATCCGCAGCCCGGCGACGATCTCG
>DASXEF010000128.1:0-6791 GCA_036490255.1 Kofleriaceae bacterium | reverse complement strand
AAACTTCTCGGGCTCGTTTGTGGGCTCGCGCTCGTCGGCGCGTGCGGTAGCAACAACAACAACGACACGACCGACGGCGGCGTCACGGCCACCGCGAACGGCGTGTTTCCGGCGCAGGGCTTCATCGGTAGCACCATGCGCGTCGAGATCAGCGGCGACGCCACGAACTGGGCGACGGGCGCGACGGTCGACTTCGGCGACGGCGTGACCGTGTCGAACATCGCGATCGCCAGCCCGACCGATCTGTTCGCGGACATCGCGATCGATCCGACCGCGACGTCGGGCCTGCACGACGTCACCGTCACCAGCAACGGCACGTTCAAGCTCAGCCAAGCGTTCCAGCTCCAGACCCCGATCAGCGCGACGATCGTCGGCGACCTCGTGCAGGGCACGGTCGTGCAGCTCACGATCAACAACCTGAACTTCGACGCGCCGTTCGACACGTCCGACACGCCGGTGGTCGGCGGCCCCGACGGCGTCAACTTCTCGGTCCAGTCGAACGACGAGTTCTCGATCACCGCGTTCATGTACATCGACGTGACGGCGAGCTCGGGCGCGATCACCGTGAGCTCCGGCAACTCGCTCGCGTCGACCGACGCGATCACGATCACGCCGCGCACCGCGACCGCGTTGACCTCGGGCACCGCGATGACCGGCATGATCGCCGCGACACGCGATTCGGGCCTGTACACGCTGTCGAACACCGCGGGCAACCTGCTCCACTTCTCGGCGTCGTCGACCGACGCGAACGCGGAGACGTTCGTCGCCGTGTTGCCGGCGAGCGGTAGCTGGCTCGACGAGCTGCCGGCGACCTACGAGATCGGCAGCGCCGGCACGTACTACGCGATCGTCGCCGACGACAGCAGCGAGGCGAACTACTCGTTCAGCGTGCTCGGCGCGTCGGAAGCGTTGACGACCGTCGCCGAGGGCAACGACACCACGGACGGCGTCCAGGCGACCGCGCCGCTCGCGTCGTCGCTGCCGTACGAGCAGACGCCGTCGGCGATGTCGAGCAAGACCGACACCGACATCATCAAGTTCGTGGTCAGCGCCGCCGAAGCGAACATGACGGCGCACATCGTGACGGACAGCGGCAGCGACGCGCTGACCGACACGGCGGTCGAGCTCGTCGACTCCTCGGGCTCGGACTACCTCGACGACGGCTTCAGCAACGTGATCGACGACAACACCGGCTGCGACATCTTCGGCGATTGCACCGGCTTCGGCGAGGACATCAGCTCGAGCCCGCTGCCGGCCGGCACGTACTACTTGATGGTCACCGCGGGTGCGCAGTACACGACCGCCGACAAGAGCTACTCGGCGCTGTTCTGGCTCGAGTAACTAGCCCGCTTCGCGCTTGCGCGCGTCGGGGTTCTCGTCGAGCCACGCGCGCAAGCTCTCCTCGGTGATCTCGACCACGAGGTCTTCATCACCGAGCTTGGCCTGGCATCCGAGGCGGCTTTCGGGCCGCACGTCGAATGCCTTGTCCATGATGTCGTCTTCTTTGTCGGCGACCTCGGGCAGCGAGTCGATGCCTTGCTGGACCCAGACGTGGCACGTCGAGCACGCGAGGTTGCCGCCGCATGCGTGACCGACGCGCGCGCCGCACTCTTCGGCGGCATCCAAGATCGATTCGCCGCGCTTGCACTCGACGGTGAGCGGTCCGGCCGATTTCGGCCCGTGCGGGTTCAGAAACGTCAGCTTCGGCATCAGCGCTGGCCTTGCTCGATCTCCGCGATCGTCTTGCCGTGGAGTTGCGCGCCGATCGCGCGGTTCATCCGCGCCTGCGCGAACGGCTTGGTCGCCAGATCGAGCGCTTCGACCGCCGCGCGGATTTTCAGGTAGTCGTCGCCGGTCATCACGCGCGCGAGCTCGACCATCGCGGCTTCTCCCGCCGCGCGAACCTCGGGCTCGAGCAAGCCGCCGTCATCCGCGAACGCACCGCGGGTGGCCTGCAAGATCCGCTCGGCCTCGACGCGCTCGACGACGAGGTTGCGCAGCGCGAGATCGGTCTCGGCGTACTCGAACGACTCGACGAGCATGCGCTCGACTTCTTCGTCGGAGAGCCCGTAGCTCGGCTTGACCTCGATCGACGACTCGATGCCGGTCGTCAGCTCTTTCGCCATGACCTTGAGCAGGCCGTCGGCGTCGACGAGGAATGTGATCTCGACCCGGCCCATGCCGGCGATCATCGGCGGCACGCCGCGCAGCTGGAACCGCGCCAGCGAGCGGCACGCATCGGCGGTCTCGCGCTCGCCCTGCAGCACGTGGATGTCGAAGCCGGTCTGATTGTCGGCGTACGTCGTGAACGTCTGCGTCGCACCGGTCGGGATGGTCGTGTTGCGATGGATGAGCTTCTCGACCACGCCGCCCATCATCTCGAGCCCGAGCGAGAGCGGCACGACGTCGAGCAGCACGACCTGCTGATCGCCGCCGGCGAGCGCATCGGCTTGCACCGCGGCGCCGAGCGCGACGACCTGATCGGGATCGAGATCGGCGAGCGGCTGCTTGCCGAACAGCTCGGCGACGAAGTCGCGGACGACCGGCGAGCGCGTCGAGCCGCCGACGAGGATCACGCCGTCGAGCTCGGCCGCGGTCAGCTCGGCGTCTTTGAGCACGCGCCGGCACGCCTTCGCGCAGCGATCGAGCAACGGCTTCGCGATGCGGCGCAGATCGTCGCGCGTGACGGCCGGGCCGTTCGCGAACTTCGTGCGCTCGGATGCCGTCAGCGCCTCTTTCACGCGCCTCGCTTCGCCGACCGCCGCGGCGATCTCGTGTGGGCTCGTCGCCGTCGTGTACTCGCGCGCGATCGCGCGATCGAGGTCGTCGCCGCCGAGCGCGGAGTCGCCGCCGGTCGCTTTGACCTCGAACACGCCGTCGACGAGCTTCAGGATCGAGATGTCGAACGTGCCGCCGCCGAGATCGAACACGGCGTAGGTGCCCTTGCTCCCGCGATCGAGCCCGTACGCGACGGCCGCCGCGGTCGGCTCCGCCATCAGGCGCATGACTTCGAGCCCGGCGAGCCGGCCGGCATCGCGCGTGGCCTGGCGCTGGGCGTCGTCGAAGTACGCGGGCACGGTGATGACCGCGCCTTCGATCGGACCGCCGAGCGCCGCTGCGGCGCGCGACGCGAGCGCCTTGAGAATTTCAGCGGAGACTTCGATCGGCGAGACCTCGCGCCCGCTCGCGAGCTTGATCCGGATCGCGCGATCGTCGCCGACGAGCTCGTACGGCACGAGCGAGCGCACGCTCTCGACATCGGGCAGGCCGCGGCCGACCAGGCGCTTGACCGAGGCGAGTGTGTCGCGCGGCGCCTCGAGCGCGTGGGCCTGCGCCTGACGGCCGACGAGCGGCTGTTGCGAGCCGCCGTAATAGACGACCGACGGCACGATCGGATCGTCGCCGAGCACGGCGGGGCTCGCATCGGCGACGTGCGCGACCAAGCTGTTCGTCGTGCCGAGATCGATGCCGACGACGCGCTTCTTGCACGCCTCTTTGACTTGCGACTCACCGGGCTCTGAAATCTGCAGCAGCATCGTTTTCCTTCAGGCCTCGTCCAGCGCGGCGTCGCATTCCTCGAGATAACGATCGATGTAGCGCAGCGCGATCAGCACGCGCTTGGCATCGGCGAGCTGATGGTTCGCGAAATAACCCGGCAGCTCCGCGATCGACGCCGCGCGTTGCTCGGCCATCGCCGCACGCAGCTCTTCGAGCTTGCCGTGGTTGTCTTCACTGCGCGCCTCGGCGAGCTCCTCGCGCGCTTCGAGCACGCGCATGACGAGCTCGGGATCGATGCGCTCGTTGTCGCCGATCGTCACGCCGGCGCGCTCGAGCAAGTACTCGGCGCGCGGCACCGGCTTCTTGAGAGTCTGGTAGGCGTCGTTGAGCGCGCGCGATCGCGATAGCACCGCGACGCGCTCCGCAGCCGGCGCGGTCGCGTGCTTGTCGGGATGCAGCTCTTTGCTGCGCTCGAAGAACGCGGCCTCGATCACGGCGGGGTCGAGATCGAACCGCGCGGGCAGTCCGAGCAAGCCGAAGGCGTCAGAACTGGACGCTCTCTCCACAGCCGCACGACCCCTTTGCATTGGGGTTATTGAACTTGAACCCGTGCCCCATCATCCCGCGCACGAAATCGAGCGTCATGCC
This sequence comes from Kofleriaceae bacterium, assembly GCA_036490255.1. Taxonomy (GTDB): domain Bacteria; phylum Myxococcota_A; class Polyangia; order Haliangiales; family Haliangiaceae; genus JABFXX01. The sequence continues at coordinate 2,645 of DASXEF010000128.1, read as the reverse complement.
GCCGAGGTAAACCAGCGACTTCGGATCGACGACGATGCCGAGGTCGTGACCTTCGGCTTTGAACTCGGTGTCGGTCGGCCGCAGCTCGTCGGCCCACTCGAACACGTACGTGAAGCCGGTGCAGCCACCGCCGCGCACGCCGACGCGAATGCGCGCATTCGGCGTGCCGCGCTTGTCGCGCTGTTTCGCGATCTCTTGCGCGGCCGCTTCGGACACGACGATCTCGCGCTTCATCGGCGCGGGGTTCGCTGCGGGGTTCGCTGCTGCGGTCGACATCGCCATCACTTCGCGTGTTTCTTCTTGTAGTCGTCGATCGCGGCCTTGATCGCATCCTCGGCGAGCACCGAGCAGTGGATCTTGACCGGCGGCAGGTTGAGCTCTTCGACGATCGTGGTGTTCGTGATCTGCGCCGCTTGATCGAGCGTCATGCCCTTGATCATCTCGGTCGCGAGCGAGCTCGACGCGATCGCCGAGCCGCAGCCGAACGTCTTGAACTTCGCGTCGGCGATCCGGCCGTCCTTGACCTTGATCTGCAGCCGCATCACGTCGCCACACGCGGGCGCGCCGACGAGTCCGGTGCCGACGTCGTCGCCTTCGTCCTTGCTGAACGTGCCGACGTTGCGCGGGTTCTCGTAGTGCTCGATGACTTTATCTGAATACGCCATGGCTGGTTTCTTTCAGTGAGGGGTCCACTGGATCGAATTGATGTCGATGCCGTCCTGATGCATTTCCCAGAGCGGCGATAGTGCGCGGAGCTTGTCGACGGCTTTGACGACGATGCCGATCACGTAATCGATCTCGTCTTCGGTGTTGAACCGACCGATGCCGAAGCGAATCGAAGAGTGCGCGAGCTCGTCGCCGGCGCCGAGCGCCTTGAGCACGTAGCTCGGCTCGAGCGACGCCGACGTGCACGCCGAGCCCGACGACACCGCAATGTCCTTGAGTGCCATCAGCAGCGACTCGCCCTCGACGAACGCGAACGAGATGTTGAGGTTGCCCGGCAGGCGGCGGCCCGGCTCCATCGTGCCGTTGACGTAGACCTCGGGCAGCTTCGCCGACAGCCCGCGATACAGCCGGTCGCGCAGCGCGCCCAGCTTGATCGCCTCGGCGCTCATCTCGTCTTTCGCGATCGCGGCGGCTTTGCCGAAGCCGACGATCAGCGGCACTGCGAGCGTGCCCGAGCGCATGCCGCGCTCGTGACCGCCGCCGTCGACCAACGGATCGATGCGAACGCGCGGCTTGCGGCGCACCCACAGCGCGCCGACGCCCTTCGGACCGTAGATCTTGTGCGCGGTGACCGAAACCAGGTCGGCCTTCGCCGCGTTGACGTCGAACGGCACCTTGCCGGCGCCCTGCGCGGCGTCGATGTGGAACAGCGTCTTGGGGTTCTTCGCTTTGATCGCGGCGCCGATCGCGTTGACGTCCTGGACGACGCCGATCTCGTTGTTCGCGAGCATCACGCTGACGACCAGCGTCTTGTCGGTCATCGCGTTCGCGACCATCTCCGGCGTGACGATGCCGTCCGGCTGCGGCTTGAGATACGTGACCTCGTAGCCCTCGCGCTGCAGGCGCTTGCAGGTGTCGAGCACGCACTTGTGCTCGGTCTCGACGGTGACGATGTGGTTGCCCTGCTTCTTGTAGAAGCTGGCGGCGCCCTTGATCGCGAGGTTGTTCGATTCCGTCGCGCCCGACGTCCACACGATTTCTTTGCCGTCGCCGCCGATCAGCGCCGCGACCTGCACGCGCGCCTCTTCGACCGCGGCTTCGGCCTTCCAGCCGAACACGTGGTTGCGGCTCGCGGCGTTGCCGTACTGCTCGGTGAAGAACGGGATCATTGTCTCGAGGACGCGCGGATCGACCTGCGTCGTCGAGTGGTTGTCCATGAAGATCGGGAGCTTCATTAGTTGTTTCCTTCGCGCGACAGCACCTTCAGCGGTACGTCGAACTCCGTGTCTGTCTTGCGTGACGTCAGCCCTGCGAACAGCGGCGGGGCTTCGCCTATGTGATGGCCCTGGTGATCGCACGCGCTGCACTCGCGCGGCGTCAGCTCGGTCGAGCACGGTCGACACGAGTCGAGGTACTCGAGCGCTTCGCTCAGATCGTTCTCGATCACTTGCAGCTGCGTGATCTGGTCGTGAATCTGCCGGCGCTTCTCTTGAAACAGCGCATGCACGCGCGCGCTCGCTTCAGGCGCCGAACGCGCGCCCTGGAAGTCCTTCACGAAGCCCTGGATCTCGGCGAGCGTGAAGCCGATCGCCTGCAGCTTGACGATCCAGTGGATGCGATCGACCGCTTCGGGGCCGTAGAGCCGGAAGCCGCCTTCGGATCGCGTGCGCGGCTCGAGCAGTCCGAGCTCTTCATAGAGATGCATCGCGCGGACGGTCTTGCCGACCGCCTTCGCGAGCTCGCCTACGCGCATCATCTTGGATTCGTCCATACTACGACCCTTACGTGAACGTAAGGTTTGCTGTAACTGAGCGGACTATGGTCGTGTCGACGATGTGTGTCAAGCCAAACCTCACCTTTACGTGAGCTATGAGGGACGTAGTCCATTAACGCAACTTTGGTCTCGTAACTAGCTGATTTTTATCAGGGTCCGAGGGACGGACTACAGCATCTCTAACTATTCGATCTTAAAGCGAATT
>DASXEF010000102.1:0-12194 GCA_036490255.1 Kofleriaceae bacterium | reverse complement strand
CGTCGGCGACGCCCGATCCGAAGTGACCGGTATCGACCTGGCCGCACAACACGGACTCGGTTGCGACTGTAAGCCCGCTTGCTTCCGACATCGCGTTGTTGGTCGCGTCGGACATTTCCGTGTAACCGCAATCCAGGTTGCCGCTGCCGGCATCTCCGTTGCCGTCGTCGTCGCCGTTGCCGTTGTTGTTGCCGCACGCGACGAGCGCGAGCAAAGATGTGAGCAGGAGCCGGGTCGCGAGCTGCATCGAGTGTCGGAGTTAGACCGAGGCTGCGCGCCATGCAAGGCCGAAGTGACATCTCGTGCTGTAACGGCGATACGTGCGGGCAGCGGTACAAACTTTGCCACGTGGGAGAGGTCATCGATTAACGCTTGCGATGGCGAAACCGATCGTGGTCTACGATCATTGTCGTCACCGGTGGAGCCCATGAAAGTCGCATCGATCACATTCCAAGGTCTGCTGTTTGGTTCGGCCGTCGCACTGGCGGGTTGCATGTCGTCTGGCTCGAGCAGCGAGCAAGGCGGCATCGTCGACAACACACCCGTAGCGGCGCCGGCGGCGAAGACGTTCACGCCGTTGAAGAACGCGCCGGCGTTCGAGCCCGATGTCGCGCAGGTCCTCACCGACGGCCGCGTGATCGTGCAGGCGTATTCGACGGACACGTGGTGGGCGCTGACGCCAGACAATACCGGCAGCTACATCAACGGGACGTGGTCGCAGCTTGCCAGCGATCCGGGAGGATACGCGCCGTTGTTCTACGCGTCGGCGGTCATCCCCGACGGTCGATTCTTCGTCGGCGGCGGCGAGTACCAAGCCGGTAGCCCGGTCTGGCAGAAGGCGGCCGCGATCTACGATCCGGTCAAGAACACGTGGGCCTCGGTGACGATGCCTGCGGCGTGGACGATGATGGGCGATGGTCAGAGCCTCGTGCTTCCCGACGGCCGCTACATGGTCGCGGACTGCTGCGAGAACCACGCCGCAATCTTGAACCCGACCAACCTGACGTGGACGACGACCAACGTCGGCGCCGGCAAAGGCGACAGCAACTACGACGAAGAAGGCTGGACGCTCATGCCCGACGGCAAGGTGCTCACGGTCGATGCGATCGACGTCACCGCGAACGTGCAGCAGTCCGAGATCCTCGACCCGTCGACACTCGCGTGGTCGAGCGCAGGCGTCGTCGGCGTGCAGCTCGCTGACAACGATCCGAGCCGAGACAACAACCAGGCGTCGGAGGAGCTCGGCGCTCAAATCCTGCGTCCCGACGGCACGGTGATCGCGTTCGGCGCGCTCGGCCCGAACGCCGTCTACAACACGAACACGCAAAAGTGGTCGGCGGCTCCGTCGTTCCCGAACGGGCTCGATTGCGCCGACGCGCCGGCTGCGCTCGAGCCGAACGGCAACGTGCTCGTTGTCGCGAGCCTCGGTCTGTTTGCCGAAACGGACGCCGCGTTTTTCGAGTTCGACGGCACGAACCTGACCCAGCTGACGACCGGCCCTTCCGACGCGGCCGACAATGGATCATTCGAGTACAACATGCTCGTGCTTCCGACTGGCGAGATCATGGTGACCTCGCAATCGGCGATCAACGTTTACGAGCCGACTCCGGCAACCAGCACGGCGCTTGCGGCGATCGAGCCCGTGATCACGGCGGTGCCGGTGCTCGAGACCAGCGCAGGGTTCACCGACGCCGAGCTCGCCGACATCCGCGCGAACGAAGCGAAGCCGGTGCCGACCGGGCTCGACTCGACCGTCGATCTCTTGCCGCTGATGGACATCTACACCGGCCGCACGTACAGCGTCGCCGGCACCCGCCTCAACGGCATCTCGCTCGGCGCGGCGTACGGTGACGATGCGCAGTCCGCGACGGACTTCCCGCTCGTGCGGTTCACGAACCAGACGACGCAGCACGTCCAGTACGGTCGCACGCACGACGGCTCGAACTACTCGATCGCGCTCAACACGACGGGCACGACGAACGTCGACGTTCCCACGACGATCGAGAAGGGGCTCGCGAACATGCAGGTTGTCGCGAACGGCATCGCGTCGCCGGCGATTCTGGTGAACATCAAGTAGCGGCATGCGCGCGCTGCGACTCGCGAGCGTGCTACTGGCGACCGCGTGCAGCTCGCCGGCGTTGGTCGCGCCTGACGGCGGGCCCGATGCCGCTCTACCGACAACGGATGCCCCCGACGCAAGCGCGCCGAAGCAGACCGCCACGATCACGACGACGCGAAACAGCACGCGGTTCGTCACGCGCGAGCACTTGCTTGCCGCGGGCGAGATGCAGATCTCCGGCGAGCCGTACGCCGAAGCGATGGGCCGCGATCTCGGCGGCTACAGTCGCGACCAGATCCCGACCGACCTCTACTACGATCCGAATCCTGCACTCGGCGGTGCCGTATGGATCGATGTGCCCGGCTTCTCGACCGGCGTCGAATCGTACGAGTACTCGAAGCAGCCGATGAACAACCTCGCGTTCGAGTCGGGCGCGGGCACGTCGCTCGCGTACGGGCCGCTCGTCGACTTCGATGGCGCGGTCGGTTCTGCAGCGACCACGCACCTTGCCGATCTGGTGCAACAGTTCGCCGCCGAGAGCGACGCGACGGGAGATTTCGTGTTCGCCGCCGGCACGTTCCCCGCGGGAAATCCGTTCGGCGATCGCAACCCGAACGGGATCGGCAGCGCCGCGGAAAATCCGCTCGGCTGGCCCGGTATCTGGCCGACCGCGCACGTCTTCGCCAGCTTCGACCCGACGATCGCACCGACGAGCAACGTCGATCTGATCTGTTCGATCACGTCGGACGACTCGCCGAGCGAATCCGGCGCCGAGCTCGACAACGCCGATTACGAATGCGACGCGACGACGCTGCATCTCGTCGATCGCGCGACGCAGATCGATCCGACGATCACACCTGGCGCCGACGGTTTCTCCGGCTGGAAGTACGGCTTGTGGACGTTGAACTATCTGCAGATCATGCACGACTCGACCGAGGCGGCGGTCTCGACCGTCGACGCGACAGACCTCGCGAACGTCGGCACGCCCGGCAACACGATCATCGGTCAGGACGACTCCGGCGCACCGACTGCGCCGGGCACGTTCATCGGCTCCAGCAAGATCGAAGGCTTTCAGGCCGCGATGTTCATCGAGATGATGGACAACCGCGCCGAAGATTGGCTGATGGAGCTGTCGACCGCCGACGGCACGACGCTCGGCGGCTTCGCGAGCCTGTCCGACGCGCTGGGCTACAACTACGGTTCGTCGCTGCGCTGGTTCCCCGGCAAGATCGCGGTGACGGAATCCGACGGCGGCCAGTTTCCGCAACCTTCGTACTCGCTCGCATCCGCTGATAGCGACGCCCTCGATCTGATCGGCGTCGCGCTCGCGTACAGCGAGTTCTTCGCGCTCACCGACACCGCGAATCCAGATGTCGGCGGTTCGCAGACCGCGAAGGTTTACTTCGACGGCGACCCGTTCCCCGCAGATGATCAGGTCGCCGACGGCGAAGCGACGCTGCACGATCGCGCGCTCGCGATGATCCGCGTCGCGATCGTGAATCTCGATCGCCTCCACACCGATCCGGCAAGCGGCGTGCTCGTCGACGACGTGACGATGGCCGGTGCCACGCCGACGCGCGGCCACACGATCTCGACGACCACCGTGGCGTACGCGATGCTCGGCCTGCGCACGGTTGCGCGCTCGCTGAGCTCGCAGCTCGAGCTGTACTCGAACAACACGCCCGATGCAGCCGTGATGTCGACGCCGCTCGACGCGTTGCCGATCGACTATCCGAACGGCGCGTCGCTCACGTTCTCGGGCCGCGTCGAACAGATGATTCGAACGCACGCCGACTTGCTCTACAACGACCTCACCGACGCGACCGGCCGTGCATATCCGGGTTGGGACATTGCCGCGAACGCGCCGACCGATACGTCCGACACGCTCGACGCGCATACCGCCGCGATTCGCGGCTTGTTCGCGGCTTTTCTCGCAACCGGCGACGTTCTCTATCGCGACCGCGCGATGGCCGTGTTCAACCGAATGCAGGCCGTGTTCTACGATCCGGTGGCGCGCATTTACTCGGCTACACCTGCGCCGGTCGACGACGTCGAGTTCACGCCGGTGCGGTTCGCGTTGCTGCAGAGCGCGCTGCGCGATGTCTACGAGATCGTCGCGACGCGCGCCGGCGGCGAACAGATGGAGCTGTCGATGGAGGCGATCATCGGCCGACTGAACAAGCTCGTGCTCGACGGCTGGGACGATCGCAACATGAACGACCGCGTCGATTGGACGGATGAATGCACGGCCGTCGTCGGTTCCGTTCCGCAAGGCGGGCTGCAAATGGGCGAACGCACGCTCACCGGCGAGATCGGTAGCCTCGACGATCGAGTCACGCACGAGCGGATTGCAACGATCGATCGCAATCAAAACTGCATTCCCGAAATCGACGACGCACATCTGCCCGCCGCGCTCGCCGACTCGGTTACGTTCCACATCGCACGGCAATGAAACGTTGGGTCCTGATCGTCCTCGCTGCGTGTGGCGACAACGCCGCGCCTCGCGATGTTCCAGCCGACGCGCACGTCACGTCTACCGACGCGCCGCAGCCGGCTTCGCTGTGCAAGGCGACCTTCAGCGGCAACTTCGCGTTGTCGGAAACGTTGCCTGCGAACTGCGGGGCCATCTCGGACGGCTCGGATGGAACGCTCCTCGCGTTCGATGTCGCCGCGCAGCCGATCGGTAGCGACTTCGCGATCCAGTTCGTGCTCGGATTGCCGGCGCCCGGCATGTTCAGCTCTGACACCGTCACGCAATGGAGCGCGACGGCGACGCAGATCTTAGCCGGCGCGTCGCGCTGCTACTACGTCGCGGGCGCGAGCTCGACACCACCGGGCACGTTTACGCTGACGCTCGATTCGATCGGCTCGGATGTCGCGCACGGTCAGCTCATGCTCGAGCTTGCGGTCTTGCAGGGCGCCGAGAACGACTGCGGCGCCGATAATTTCGAGAATCTCGCGCTGTCTTTCTAGTTCGTTTTAGTTCGTGACGAGCGCTTCTGCCGTTGTTATGGCGCTTTGAATCGATGCCCCAGCCGTGAACGATCCCGTGCGCGTCGCGATTCGCACGCTGCCGACGGAGCCGCCACCGGCGCCGAACAGGTCCTGGTTTGTGGTGTTCGCTGCTCGCGCTTCGTAATCAAGTATCGCGGGCAGCACCGACGCCGTCCCACCGGTACCGCCGACGAGCAACAACCCGGTGGTTTGACACGCAAGCGCGCCACTGGTTCCGCCGGGCGCGGGCGTGGCGTCGGGTGTTCCGTCTGTTCCCGAGACGCCGCAACCAGCGCCACCGCCACCGTTCGCTGCATAGCCGCCACCCGGCCCGATCGTCAGAGCTGGCGTCTCGATCACCACCGCCCCACCCGCGCCACCACCGGTACTTTGATAGTCGTAGTAGACGGTGGCTCCGTCGGACCCGATCGCAGAACCGATCGCGGCGCCCCCGCCACCACCGACGTTCACGATTCCGACAAGCTCGATGCTCGTGCCGGAAACCAATTGAACGGCACCACCGCCGGCGCCGCCTGGATCCGAAACGAAACCGAGGATTGTGCCTTGGGGATTCGTGATGGTGTCGCTTCCGCTGCCGCCAGAGCAGCCGCCCATTAATGGAGAGAATTGAGCAGCAACGATGGCGCCGCCAGAGGTACTCCCAGGGTTGGACGCGACCGTCGCGATATAGGTGTCCGTCGCGCCCGAACCGCCGGCTGTAGCACCACCGCCGCCACCAGCGCCTTCACTGCAAACGAGCGCTTGTGGCACCTCGCCAGCGTTGCATTTGGTCGAGTAGACCTCGCCGCCATCGCATTGGCTTCCTATCGGCTGTGCGCCAGGACCCTGCGTGGTGTTTTTGCCGCCGGCGTCGAGAACGCCGGAAACCGTGATGTCGCTGGCCGCAACGAACGCGAGCGGATACAAACCGCTAGCGCTGACGTCGCCGATCGTGAAGTCGAGTGCGGCGAACGCGCAGATTTTTCCCGCTGACTGAGCGACGAGCGATCCGCTCAGGATCGTCGCGCCAGACATTGAGATCTGGCAGGTCGTGGTGTCGATAGTCGCTCCTGTCGGAACCACGAAATCGGCGGCGCTTCCCGCCTGCGTCAAGATCGGACCGAGTCCGTTCGACGGCGTGAAGGACGCGCACGTCAGGCCGTCGCTCCCGCAACCCAACGCGCACGACGTCGTCGTCTCCGACGACCCATCGGCGTTGCAGGTCACGATCTGATCGCTGCCACACGACGCCGCGCCGGGTTGGCAGCCGCACTGGTCGACCGGGCAATCGGGTGGCACGATCGTGCAGATGTTCTTCGTGCCATCCGACGGTGGATACGCGCCATTCACATCGCAAAACGGGTACGCCGGATTCGTGCAATCTGTGTTCGAGTCACAGCCGTCGACGTGCTTCGTGCACGACAACGACGCCGAAAACAGCACACCCGACAACACTGCAACAATTTTCATAGGCTCACCTATCGACCGACCTGACCTGGAGTTGCGGGCGACATTATATGCGCGTGGGCGAGCGAATTACGCGGGTTTATCGAGCGAGCCCAAGTAGGCGACGAGTTGCGGCCGCATCGCCGCCATCGCGCGCGCGCGATGCGACAGCTGGCTCTTCGAGCCGATGCCGGCTTCGGCGAACGTCATCGCGAGCTCCGGCGCGTAGAACAACGGGTCGTAGCCGAAGCCGCCGGTGCCGCGCGGCGCGTCGAGGATGATGCCTTCGCATGCGCCATCGGCGGCGAGCACGCGATCGCCGAGCGGACCGGCGACGTCTGCGAGTGCGAGTGCGGCGCGAAATCGTGCGGTGCGTCGCTCGGCGGGCACGCCGGCGAGGGCAGCGATGAGCTTCGCGTTGTTCGCCGTGTCGTCGTGACCGTGGCCGGCGTAGCGCGCGCTGTAAACGCCGGGTGCGCCGTCGAGCGCGTCGACCTCGAGCCCGCTGTCATCGGCGAGCGCGGGCAGTCGCGTGAACGCGGAGACTTCACGCGCCTTTTTTGCGGCGTTGCCGGCGAACGTGTCGGCGTCTTCGACGACGTCTGGAATCGTGCGGCCGATCCGCGCGGCGGCTTCGTCGATCGACAACACGTCGAACCCAGCGAGCAGCTCGCGGAGCTCGACGAGCTTGCCCTTGTTGCGCGTCGCGAAGACCAACGTCATGCAACGGCTCTGCGCTGCGCCTGCGTGAGCTCGCGAATGCCGGCGAGCGCGAGATCGAGCATCGCGTCGAGCTGCTTGCGATCGAACGTCGCGTGCTCGGCGGTGCCTTGGACTTCGATCAGCTTGCCGGCCTCGTCACCGACGACGTTCATGTCGACGTCGGCTTTCGAATCCTCGATGTACGGCAGGTCGAGCACGACTTCGCCGCCGACGACGCCGACCGAGACTGCGGCGACCGGCGGGCGCAGCGCGCGCATGTCGGGCAGCGCGCCGGACTTCGCGAGCTTGCCGATCGCGAGTGCGAGCGCGACCCACGCGCCGGTGATCGACGCGACGCGCGTACCGCCGTCGGCTTGCAGCACGTCGCAATCGACGTTGATCGTGCGCTCGCCGAGGTGCGAGAGATCGACCGCGGCGCGCAGCGAGCGGCCGATCAGGCGCTGGATCTCTTTGCCGCGACCGCCGGGATCGCGCTTGCTGCGCGTGTGTGTCGAGCGCGGCAGCATCGCGTATTCCGCGGTGAGCCAGCCCTGGTTCTTGCCGACGAGAAACGACGGCACGCCGGTCTCGACGCTCGCGGCGCACAGCACGTGCGTGTCGCCGAACTTGATCAGCGCGGAGCCCTCCGCGTGCTTTTGAAAGCCCGTGATGATCTCGAGTGGGCGGAGCTGATCGAAACGTCGGCCATCGGGTCGCATGGCGCGGACCATACATGACTAGCCCAGCTCGCGGACGAGCCGCTTCGCAGCATCGCGCACGGGCATCGGATAGCCGGTCGTGCTCGCTGCGAGCTTGAGCTCGTGCTTCGGCAGCATCCGCAGCACGCGCAGAATCTGATCGGTGCCGAGCCGAGGGTTCGCGAGAAGCGCGCGACGGATTTCGGGAATCTGCAGCCACGCGCCGTTGCCGACGATGAGCTCGATCATCGGCCGCGGCAGCGCGCCCATGCGCGCGATGCGAGCGACCTCGGGTCCGGTGATGCGTGGATTGCGAAGCAGCGGCTCCCACACGGTCTTGCCGTAGATGCGCTCGAGCAAGATGCGCTCCGAGACTTCCGCTTTTTGGGCCTTCTTGACTTGCTGCACGAGTGTCAAGCCGCGTAATCGCTCGTGCAGGGTCGGCGCACGTTTAGCGGGCTCGACGGTGGTCGGCGCGAGCTCGAAGCCCGCGCCGCGTTCGTCGACGTACACGACGCGCGCCGGCACCACGAGCTCGCCGACCACGAGGTCGCATTCCTCGCCGAGCGCGAGCGTGCAGCCGGCGACGAATGCGCGACCGGCGGCGAGATCACGCGCCAGCGCGTCGTCGTCACCTAGCTCGAGCAGCACCTGCGGGCGCGCCACTCGACAAGCATACTACTGCGCGTTGGTGATCCGGATCGCGACGTCGGCGGCATCGCCGGTCGGGACTTCGCGCTGGTAACTGTAGGCGGCCGACCGGCACTCTTCGTCGATCGTGTGGCCGCATGCGATCCGCACGCGCAGCCACATCGCGGCGAGCCGCTCCTTGCCGTTCGTGAAGCGTCGGCGATAGAGCTCGAGTGTGCCGAGCGCGGCGGCGTCTTGGCCGAGCGGGCGATGCAGCAAGACGGCGATGCGATAGAGGGCGGCCGAGGCGTCGTCGCCGACGGTGGTCGGCGAGTACGCGCTGAGCTTGAGCTTCGCGATCTCGCTCGCGGCGTCGGCTTTGCCGTCGATCTTCGGATCGAACGCGATCGGTTGCACGCGAATCGCGGTGCGCAGGTCGACGTACGGATCGCTCGGCGCGGTTGCCGGCGGCGGCGGCGGTACCACGGCGACGCGAGCAGGTGCCGGAGCGACGGGCCGATGCACGGGCACCGGCGGTGGCGAGGGTGCGGGCGCGGTCACGATCGCGACGGTCGTCGTGGCCGTCGTCGGTGTCGTCGTCGGCTCGAGCTCGTCGAGCGCGACGAGCCCGCGCGAGGTCGTCCATGCATTTCCGGCGGCGACGCGGGTATCGTGGTGATCGCGCGTGACGCGAACTTCGCCTTCGCGGACGCGCACGTCGACGGTGGTGCCGTCGTACGCGACCGAGAAGTGCGTGCCGATATCTTCGATCTCGGTATCGCCGGCGCGAATCACGAGCACGCGGTCGGCGCGGTGCTGGACCGCGAGATCGAGCCGGCCGTGCGTGATGTCGATGACGACGCGGCTGCTCGAGCGCGCGACGTCGAACTTCGTTGCGGGATCGCTGGTGATCGTCGCGTCGTCGAGCGCGAGCATCGAATGCTCGGCTTCGGTCGCGATCGAGATGTGCTGCGGCGCGGGCTCGGCGATCGCGATCGAGCTTGCCGGTGCAGGGCGGTGCGCGACAAATGCGACGACGGCTGCAGCTGCCGCGATCATCGCGGCGACCCAGACGAGCGGCCGGCGCGAGACCGGATCGGGCCGGCTCGACGACACTGCGACGACGAGCTTGCGCTCGATGTTGGTGAGGCGCTCTTCGTCGAGCGGCTCGACGGTGATGCGTTTGTCGAGCTTCACGCGGCCCCCTCGGCGAGAAACTCGCGCAGCACCGGATCGGCGGCGGCCGCGACTTCGAGCTTGTTGCGCGCGCGCCAGACGCGAAGCTTCGTCGCGGTGACCGAGCTGCCGACGAGCTCGGCGACTTCGGCGAGCGAGCGGCCGTCGATCTCGTGCAAGGTGAACGCGAGCCGCGACGCGGCGCCGAGCTCGTCGAGCACTTCGTAGAGGCGGCGCACGCCGTCGCGCGCGAGCTGGCGGCGCGCGCCGGCCGCAGCGTGATGTGCCGTCGCGTCGGCGACGATCTCGTCATCGACGATCGGATCGGTTTGGACGCGGCGGCCGCGCTGCGACAGATAGCGATACGCGACGCGCATCGCGACGCGATCGATCCACGTCGCGAGGCTCGCCTCGGCGCGCCAGCCGCGCAGCGACCGGAAGACTTGCAGAAACGCCTCTTGCAGCAAGTCGTCCATATCGCGGTTGGAGCCGAGCACGCGGAACAAGCTCGCGTGCACGCGCGCGCGATGGCGACGGAACAGCTCGCGCGTCGCCGCTGGCTCGCCGGTCAGACACCGGTCGACCAGCAAGACGTCTTCGACGTACGCCGCTGCCACGGTCACTGCTTAGATCGTGCACGACGTTGCGGCGGCGGTTACAGCACGAAGCTTAAGTTTAGTACGTCCCTCGGGCAGTGAATGATTTCATCGAGTTGCGCGACCGAAGTTGAGTTAATGGACTACGTCCCCGTCCAGGGGACTTGGACATTCTTCGCGGAGCCTGCAGCTCCCGCACTCTTTGCCGGTCCAGATCCGGTCGTACAGCGCCTGGACCTGATCGAGGAGCTGGGCGTCATCGCTGACGATGCCGAGCTCGAAGTTGCGGCGGCCGCTGCCTTTGGCGCCGAGGCCGGCACCGGTCCAGTTCGCGCTGCCGAGATAGAGCAGCGAGCCATCGACGATCACGGCTTTCATATGCACGCGCGGGCAGCGGCGCAGCGCGAGACCGCCGCGGAGCAAGCGCGGGTGCTGTGCGATCTCGGCGCGAAACGGCCGCGACGGCAGCTCGGCGTGAAGCAGGCGGAGCTCGACGCCGCGCTTCGCGAGCTCGTCGAGCCGCGTCAGGATCGAGACGTACTCGTTGCGCTTGATCGATCGGCGCCGGCCGGGTCGTGCGCGACCATCTTCGACCATGAGCTCTTTGACGTTCGCCGTCGCGATCCACACGCTGACGTTCGCGTCGAGCACCGCGGCGATCACGCGGTCGTAATGCGCGCGGCCGCCGACGAGCTCGAGCGCGATCGCGCGCGCGGGCGATGCGACGTCGAGCTGCGACGGCTCGTTGGACGAAGCCTTGCGGCGTGGCTTCATACGCCGGCGACCGACGGCGTCGCGATCGAGTGCCCACCGTCGACGACGAGCGTGTGACCGGTGATGTACGTCGCGGCGGGCGAGCGCAAGAACACGGCGGCGGCCGCGATCTCGTCGATCAGACCGAAGCGACCGGCGGGGATGAATTGTTTGGCTTTGTCGGCGACGTCGGGCGTCGCGAGCCGGCGCATGCCTTCGGTGTCGCCGGTCGGGCCCGGCGCGATCCCGCAGGTGCGAATGCCGAAGCGTCCCCATTCGACCGCGAGGTTCTTCGTCATCGCATCGACGCCGGCCTTCGCCGCCGACGCGTGAATCTGCAGCGGCGTGCCGTGATAGTGCAGCGTCGCGCTGATGTTGAGGATCAAGCCGTCGCCGGCTTTCTGCAGCGCCTCGAACGCCGCGCGCGACGCCAAGAACGAGCCGATAAGATCGATCTCGATCACGGTGCGAAAACCGTTCGGCGAGAGCGCAGCGGCGGGCGCGAGAAAGTTGCCGGCGGCGCCGTTGACGAGCGTGTCGAGCTTGCCGAATTTCTCGAGCGTCGCAGCGACCGCGCGTGCGATCGCGTCCGGATCGCGGACGTCGGTCGCGACGGCGAGGATCTCGCGGCCGGTTTCGGCCGAGAGCTCGCGCGCGGTCTGATCGATCACGTCGGCTTTGCGGCTGACGATGCACACGTTCGCGCCCAACCGCGCATATGCGCGCGCGATGCCGCGACAGATGCCGGTGCCACCGCCGGTGACGAGCGCCACGTGACCTGCGAGGGCGTTCTCGCGGAACACCTCGAGCGGGTTTGTCATTCGCGCAGTTTGCACGCGCGCGCAGAATTTCGAAACCGCTGGGCTCGAGCGTTGTCACACGCTGCGTAACCGGCAGCTGCGTTTGTCGTCGATCGCGATGACGAACGCGCGCCACCTCGCTGGAGATCCGCATGCGTGCACTACGAAGCGCGCGATGGGTGAGCTTTGCCCTCGCGCTGGTTTCACTTCCCGCCATTGCCGACGAGCACAAGAAATCGGTCGGCGATTGCGCCGCGTTCGATCAGGCGTCGAAGGGCGACGACGCGATGGCGTTCACGATCAAGAACGCGTGCACGATGCCGCTCGATTGCACGATCGA
>DASXEF010000098.1:0-8489 GCA_036490255.1 Kofleriaceae bacterium | reverse complement strand
GGCCACGAGAAGGTCGATCAGGGCTTCAAGGCGATGTACGGCGATTCCGCATCGCTGGCGACGCTGTTCTCCGCCGGCGGCGCAGACAACTTCGATCTGCCGCCCGAGTCGAGCTATCGCACCGTCACGCCGATGGCGGCGACGATCCAGCTCGAGAACGGCGTGGCGCAGGTCACGCCGTGGCTGATCGACTACAAGCGTTTCAACGATCCCAAGCGCAACCGCTTCTTCGCGTCGCCGCCGGAGATCGAGCACAAGATCGGGTAGCTGCGATACGATTGCCGGATGAGGCCGGCAACTCTCGCAGGGTTCGTCGTGATCGCGCTGTGCGCGGTCGCCGACGGCAATGGTCGGCCACCCGCGACGTCGACGATCAACTTCGAGCGCGACAACTCGCAGAACATCGTCGCCGGCATGACGTTCGGCGTGCTGTTCTCGAAGGACGGCGGCACGACGTGGACGTGGATCTGCGAGGCCGCGTTCCCGTACTCGGGGATGTTCGACCCGGTCTATCTCTACACGTCGACCGGCGCGATCTTCGCGACGACGTTCGGCGGGCTCAAAGTCATGCGCGACGGCTGCACGTTCGGCGGCGTGCCGGTCGGCAGCGACTACATGTCGAACGTGATCGCCGGCAGCGGTAGCGATATTTACGTCACCGCATCGGCGCCGACCGACTCGACGGTATTCGCGTCGCACGACGACGGCCAGACCTGGTCGACGCTCGCGATGCCCGGCATGCCCGATGATTACTGGCAGTCGTTCGTGATCGCGCCGAGCGATCCGCAGCGCATCTATCTCGCCGGCTATCGCTTCGTCAAAGAGTGCAACCAGTACTCGACGAACGCGGGCTCGGATTGCGTGATGAACTCGAGCTGTACGGGCTCGGGCAGCGGCCAGATGGCGCCGCAGTGCCAGACGGTCAAGGCATTCTTGCTCGACCGCAGCGACGACGGCGGCTCGAACTTCGCGCCGATCTCGCAGGCGAACGTGACGGTTTCGCAGAGCTCGGCGATCGCGGTCGTCGGCGTCGACGGCAGCGATGCCGACGAGGTCTACATCCACGTCAACTACGAGACCGGCAGCGGCGGCGACGGCCTGTACAAGAGCACGACCGCCGGCGGCTCGAACGGCAGCGACGCGGCCGGGTGGGAAAAGATCTTCGACACGCAAGATCCGAACGGCCTCGTCGCGCTCGTGCGCAGCAACGGCGGGCTCATCGCCGCGACGCTGACGAGCGGCACGCAGATCACCGCCGGCGGCTCGGCGTGCACCAGCCAGGCGACGTGTAACTGGACCGCACTGACGAATCCGCCGCACATCAACTGTCTCGCCGAGGATCCGCAGAGCAAGGACATCTGGGCCTGCACGCAGAACTACGGCAACGGCTCGGACATCACGAGCGACGGCGCCGGCATCATGAAATCGGCCGATCTCGCGACGTGGACGCCGGTGCTCGGCTACGCGAACATCTCGGCGCCGGCGACCTGCGGCTCGGATACCACGCAAGCGGAGCAATGCGTCGCGCCGTACGAAGGGATGCCGTCGGTGTGGTGTTGCCTTGTCGAGCAGCTCGGCATCACGTCGACCGCGATTTCTTGCACCGGCGCGTACGAGTGCCTGATGGGTGCCGACGGCTCGGCCGGCTCGGGCAGCGGCTCGTCGGGATCGAGCGGCTGCTGCGATTCACACACCGGCGGCGCGAGTGCGCTCTTGCTGGGTGCGTTCACCGGACTGTTCGTCTATCGGCGCCGTCGGCGCTAAGCTTCACGCATGTTGTCGCGATTCGATCGCCTCGCGTATCACGGCCAGCACCTGAGCTTTCTGATCAACGCGACGGTGATGCAGGAAGCGGCGCGCATCGTCTCGCGCGCGAAGCGGCCGCAGCTATCGCGCGATGCGATCCGCATCCTGCGCGAACGCCGCGCCGAGCTGCACCGCACCGATCTCGCGAACGTCGAGGCCGGGATGTATCCGCGCGAGCTGTTGTTCGACATCCCCGTGCGGCGCTATCTGCGCGAGCTGCCGCGGCTCGTCCGCGACGCGCCGAACGTCGTGCGCCGCATGCACGATCGCAACTACAAGGACATTCCCGACGACGTCGATCGCGATCGCTTCCCGCCGTACTACCGCCGCACGTTTCATTGGCAAACCGACGGCTACTTCAGCGATCACTCGGCCGAGATCTACGAGCTCGGCGTCGAGCTGCTGTTCCGCGGCACCGCCGACGTCATGCGCCGCATGATCATCCCGCCGATCACGAAGTTCGCCGGCGATCGATCGAACCTGCGCGTGCTCGACGTCGCGTGCGGCACCGGGCGCACGCTGCACCAGATCGGCCGCGCGAATCCGAAGCTGCGCTTGCACGGCGCGGATCTATCGCCTGCATATATTCGCCGCGCGCGCCGCCGGCTCGCCGATATCGACGAGGTCACGCTCGCCGTCGAGAACGCCGAGGCGCTGCCGTGGGCCGACGCGACGTTCGACATCGCCACGAGCGTCTATCTATTTCACGAGCTGCCGCGCAACGCGCGCCGCAACGTCGCGCGCGAGCTGTATCGGATCACCAAGCCCGGCGGGCTCGTCGTACTCGAAGATTCGGCGCAGCTCGCCGAGAGCCGCCAGCTCGAGACGGTGCTACGCGAGTTTCCGGCCGAGTTCCACGAGCCGTTCTACGCCGACTATCTCGAGGACGATCTCGCGGCGCTGCTCGCCGAGGCCGGCTTCGTCGACATCGAGACCCAAGCGCACCTCGTCGCGAAGGTCGTGGTCGCCCGCAAGCCGGCGTAACATCCGCCGGATGGAAGGTCCACGCGAGACGCTCGATCCACGCGATCAACTTGGCGCGTTGCGCGGCGAGCTCGGTCAGATCGACAAGGAGATCCTCGCGCTCGTCGCCAAGCGCCAAGCGACGGCGATCAAGATCGGCCACGCGAAGCGTGCACTCGGCCTGCCGACGCGCGACTTCCGCCAAGAGAAAGACGTCATCCAGCGCGCGCGCCTCGCCGCGGCCGAAGCCGGGTTGCCGGCATCGTTCGGCGAAGAGCTGTCGCTCGCGCTGATCCGCGCGTCGCTCACCGTGCAAGAGCAAGACATCGTCGCGTCGAGCGGCGAGGGCAGTGGCCGCCGCGCGCTCGTGATCGGCGGCGCCGGCAACATGGGTCGCTGGTTCGTGCGCTACCTCGTCGCGCAGGGCTTCACCGTCGAGATCGCGGATCCCGGCGACGGACCCGACGGCGTCACCAACCACCGCGACTGGCACGGCGCGACACTCGATCACGAGCTGATCGTCGTCGCGACGCCGATGCCGGCGACCTCGTCGATCTTGCACGAGCTCGCGAAATCGCCGCCGGCCGGCGTGATCTTCGACGTCGGCTCGCTCAAGAGCCCGCTGCGCGACGGCCTCCACGCGCTCGCGAAGGCCGGCGCGAACGTGTGCAGCGTGCACCCGATGTTCGGCCCCGATACGGCGCTGCTCAGCGGCCGCCACGTGATCTTCGTCGACGTCGGCAAGCCGGCAGCAACCGCGGCCGCGCGCGCGCTGTTCGAGCCGACGATGGCGACGCTGGTCGAGATGGACCTCGAGAGCCACGATCGCTTGATCGCGTACGTGCTCGGGCTCTCGCACGCGCTCAACATCGCGTTCTTCACGGCGCTCGCCGACAGCGGCGAAGCGGCACCGAAGCTCGCGACGCTATCGTCGACGACGTTCGACGCGCAGCTCGGCGTCGCCGCCGCGGTCGCGCGTGAAAATCCAGATCTGTACTTCGAGATCCAGACGCTCAACGACTACGGCACCGAGTCGCTCGCGGCGTTGCTCTACGCGGTCGAGCGGTTGCGCTCGGTCGTGCGTGCGAACGATCGCGACGGATTCCGTGCGCTGATGACGCGCGGCGCCGGATACCTCGCCGGCCGCGAGAAGCGCTAGTGAGCATCACGTTTCTAGTGATCTGCGCGATCGCGTGCGCGATCGTCGCGGTGCGATGGCTGGGGCGGCATCGCGTGCTGAAGCAGGTGTGCGCGAAGCTCGTCGATCCCAGCGAATGGCACGAGCACAGCATCATTACCAGCACGACCGGGGTGTGGCGCGGCGCGAGGGTCTGGATCAGGCTCGATCGGCGCAACAACTACATCATCCGCGTCGCGGTGCCGCGCTGGCCCGCCGCTGTCGCCGTGGTCCGGCGGTTTCAAGGCGACGAGATCGGCGATCCCGCATTCGATGCGAGCTTGCGCGTGTTCGGTGAAGAAGCGGCGTGGCGAGCCGTGCTCGATTCCGCGACGCGAGCTCGCCTGGTCGAAGTCTTTCGCGATGCCGAGGGCGCCCTCGAAGCGCGCCACCTCGAGCTGCGCGTCGAAGATCCGCGCCGCGTCGAGACGACGCTCGATCGTTGCGCCGAGCTCGCCCGCACCTTGCCCGAGGACACCGGCGACTCGCTCGAGCGCGTGTTCGACAACACGACGCGCGAATCGATCGCCGCGATGCGCGAGAGCAACTACCGCTGGCTCGTCGCTCGCGATTGGAACGTGCTGCGCGTCTATCGTGCAGCGAGCAGCGATGCCGACCCGTCCATCGCGGCGTGGGGCAGCAAGCACGCGCCCGACGGCGTGTTCCGCTAAGTCACTGCAGCGACTCGACAAGATCGCGCACAACCGGCGTGACGTGCGGCCGAAAACGTCGCTCGCATGGCCGGCGCGCGCGAGTACCGGATTCGATCGGCGGACGAGGAGCGCCGCCGCGCGCAGGCTCGCGCGCGAGCCGAACAGGCACGTCTCGCGACGCGACAACCGACGCCGGGCAGGCAAACCGCGCTCGAAGGCGCGCGATGGACGCCGGTCGATCCCAGCGCGATCGGCAAGCACACGCTCGAGCCGCGCGTCGACGCCCGCGATCACACCGCGCTCGTCGCGTCGTATGTCGCGCAAGCGCACGCCGCACTCGCGCGACTCGCCGATGCGAACGAAGCCAAAGACGCGCGCACGTCGGCGGCGTCCGCGTCCGAGCTCGCGCGCTTGCTTGGCGAAGCCGAGCGCTCGATCGCGAAAGCGCGCGAGACCGGCGAGGACGTCGAAGCGGCGGCGGTCATCGCCGACGAGCTCGCTCGCGACGCGGCCGCCGAGCGCGCGGTCGCCTTCCAGCCGAGCGTGCACGCCGCCGTTCATGTCGCGGGATTTCGCAATCACGCGTTCGAGCACGAAGCCAGCGCGTGGGCCAACGAGCACGCGCCCGACGGCGTCTTTCGCTGACTACGACTTCTTCACGCGATCGGTGTACTCGCCGCGCTTCGGCAACAACTGCTCGAGGTGCCAGCGGATCGCATACAGCCGATCTTCGGTGCGCGTCTGGATCGTCGCCCGTGCGAGCTGCACCATCGTCGTGACCACGAGCTGCGAGCCGATTGCTATCAGCACGAGGCACAGCGTGAGCATCGGCGTGAGTGTGACGACCCACGGTGTGAGCGTCAGGCCGTCGGGTCCGATGTGATACGTCGACGGCAACACGCCGAGCCATTCGAGCGCGAGTGGACCGAGGACACCTGTGATCTGCGGCAGCACGATCGTCGGCCAGCGAAATCCGGTCGGCTGTGACAGCGCGACGCCGATCGAGCCGACCAAGAACACGGGCATCACGAGCAACGGGCCGAATACGATCGAGCCGAGCCAGAGCGTGCCGGTGTTGAGGATGATCAACGCGGCGACGAGCGGGCTGCCGATCCGCGGTGCACCGCGCCTGGCGCCGGCGATCGCGAGGACCGACGTGATCGCGCATGCGACGACGCCGACCAACAACACGATCGGATGGTTGACCTTCAAGACGAACACCGACGCGAAAATGATCGAGACCACCGCGTAGCCTCGGCCGAGCGAGCGCAAGACGCCGAGGCGCGTGTTCGCGCGGTCGCGTTCGCTTTCGTCGAGAGCGTCGCGCGGGAGATCGACGGGGGCGTCGAGCAGCAGGCGGCCGAGCACGGCCTGGGCCTCGGCATTGTTGGCGTCGAGCGCGAGCGCGCGACCGGCTTCGCGCACGGCGTCGGCGCGCGCGTCGTCACCGCGGCTGGTTGCGGAAGCGCGCGCGTGAGCAGCGTGCTGTGCAGCGAGCTCGGTGCGGCGCACGAGATCGCGATCGCCGTCGAGATAGGCCTGGATGCCGTCGGCGAGCTCGCGCGCGGTCGGGCGCAACAGTGGCATCGCCGCGGTCGCGCGGGCGCATAGATCGTCGAGCTCGGGCGGCACGTCGGCGACGCGCTGGCTCGGGCGATGGCAGGCGGCGTCGAGTGTCATCGCGAGGGCGGGCGTGCCGCGCGGCAATGCGGGCTGACCGATCGCGAGCTCGTAGAGGATGCAGCCGAGCGAGAACACGTCGGCGGCAGCGGTGACGGCGGGATCGCGGATCTGCTCGGGCGCCATGAAGCCGGGCGTGCCGAGCACGTCGCCGGCGGCGGTGTCGCCGCTCGCCGTGAACACGCTCGGCGCCGAATCGATCGGCGCGTCGATCACGCGCGCGAGGCCCCAGTCGAGCACGTAGACCTCGCCGAAGTCGCCGAGCATGATGTTCGACGGCTTCAGATCGCGATGCACGATCGCGCGGCTGTGCGCGAGCTCGACGGCGAGGCACACGTCGACGAGCTTCGCGAGCAACTGGCGGCGCGGCCACTTCGCGGCATCGGGATGACCGGCGAGCACGTCGAAGAGCGTCGTGCCGGTGAGCCGCTTCATCACGAAGTACGGGCTGCCGTGCTCGTCGACGCCGAGGTCGTAGACGGGTGGGATCGCCGGATGATCGAGCCGGCCTTGCACGCGCGCTTCGCGGAAGAACCGCGCGGTGGAGACGTCATCGCGCGTGTCGGGCCGCATCAGCTTGACGGCGACGTCGCGATCGATGCGCACGTCGCGGGCGAGCCGGACTTCGCCCATGCCGCCGCGACCGATCTGTTCGCCGAGCGTGTAGCGATCGCGATCCGATGACGGCGCGAAGCTCGGATGTGACGACCGCACAGGACGATCGGCGAGCGTCGCTCCCATCGCCAGCGTGCTCGCGTCGTCGTCAATCACCAGGGGCAATCTTACTCGATCATGCCGCCTGGAACTTGAGATCGGTGTAGCCGCCGATCGTGCGCGGATTCTCGGGCAAGCCGAGCAAACGGCGGACTTCGACGAGCGGCGTGGCCCAGTGGTCTTCCCAGGCGAACAGCACGAGCCGATTCGCTTGCTTGCCGAGGCGGAGCATCGCGGCGACGTCGCGCACGATGCGCGCGTCGTGGCGAACGGTCTTGAGCATGCCGAGCGCGGCGAGGATGCCGGCGCTCGGTGCGCCGACTTGGGCGTAGGTGAATGCTTGCAGCGCGACTTCGCCGGCCGGATCGGTCTCGGCGTGCGTGACGACGTGCCAGAGATCGTGCGTCTGGCGCATGCGCTGGATCACGTAGGCGGCGCGCGGATCGGCGACGTCGTTCGGCGGACCGTCGAACACGTCGGGCGTGAGGCCGTGCGATTTCATGAAGCGCGCGTAGGCGTGGCCGAGCGTGTCCTCGGGCAACGCGGCGAGCTTGTCGAGATCGACCGTGTGCGAATCGATCGCGCGGCGCCGCGCGAACAAGTCCTGGCCGCGCGGGTCGTCGTAGAACCGGTCGAGCCGATCGGGCGCCGAGCCGGCGTTCGCGTAGGTCGAGAATACGAGGACCTGATCGGTCTCGTCGGGATGTGAGAGCACGCGGGCGAGCGCGCGGACGGCGCGGCTCCAGCGGATGTGAGCGGGCATCGAATAGGCGTCGGTTTGCATGGTCATGCTCCTCGTTACTGTCACCGTGATAATAGTGGCTGAGACGGTTATTGTCAAGGCGCCAATAGTGTGACAACGTCGGCGCTCGTAATGCCGCGACATCAAAGGCGTCGTCGCCGCGCTCCGGAGGTCGCACGCACCGAGTTACTCGATGCGGCCGAGCAGGTGTTCGCCAAATCGCCGCCGGATCAGGTCGGGCTCAAAGACGTCGCGAAGGCCGCGGGCACGAGCCACGGCCTGATCACGCATTACTTCGGCACGTACGACGGCTTGGTCGCGGCGGCGCTGATCCGGCGCACGACCGCGTTGCGCGAGCGCGTGTTCGTCGCGCTGCAGGATCCTGCGAACTTGACGAAGCCGGAGACGCTCGTCGACTTGCTGTTCGACGTCTATCAAGACCCGGTTCATCTGCGCTTGATGAACTACTTGATCGCGGCCGAGAACACCGACAGCGTGCACGCGCTGTCGCTACAGCATCGCGGCATCGAGCAAGTCGCCGCGCGCATCGCCGACGCGCTGCGACCGCAAGGCTCGACGCAGGCGTATCGCGATTCGATCGCGCTCAGCCTCATGCTCGCCGTCGCCGCGGCATTTGGCTACGCGGCGACGCGGCACTCGCTCGCCGGCGCGATCGGCAAACCCGTCACCGTCGAGCTCGACCGCGATGTTCGCCGCACGCTCGCCCAGATGGTGCAGCGCTATATTCTCGGCG
>DASXEF010000096.1:0-5695 GCA_036490255.1 Kofleriaceae bacterium | reverse complement strand
GTCCCACAAGAGCCCAACGCTGCCGTTTGCAGCGGCGGCCGCGTTCACTGCTTCGCCCGCGTTCGCACCGATGCGTCCGGCAAGCCGAAGGCGAATGCAGGTGGTCTCACCGCGGCGCAATTGCAGTCGGCGTATGCGCTGAACTCCGCATTGTCGCCCGGCGCGACGATCGCGATCGTCGATGCCTACGGCTACAGCGCCGCGGCGTCGGACCTCGCGCAATACCGCTCGGCGAACGGCCTGTCTGCCTGCACCACGGCGAGCGGCTGTCTCAAGATCGTGAACCAGAACGGCGCGGCGAGCCCGCTGCCCAGCAACCCGCCCGCGGGCGATGACTGGACGGTCGAGACCGCGCTCGACCTCGATATGGCGAGCGCGGCGTGCCCGAGCTGCAAGCTGCTCTTGATCCAGGCGCAGGACGATCAAGGTGACGGCCTTTACATCGCGAACGATACGGCCGCGTCGCTCGGCGCGACCGTCGTCAGCAACAGCTGGGGCGGTCCCGAAGATTCGAGCGTGACGTCGGAAGAGACGCACTTCAATCACCCCGGCATCGCGTACTTCGTCGCGGCGGGCGATGACGGCTACGACGACGGCGGCTCGGGCCCGGATTATCCGAGCACGTCGGCGTACACGGTCGGCGTCGGCGGCACCACGCTGACCAAGTCGACCAGCGGCTCGCGCGGCTGGGTCGAAGGCGCGTGGAGCAGCGGCGGTAGCTCGTGCAGCACGAACATCGCGCAGCAGTCGTGGGAGACCGCGGCCGCGAAGGCGGCGTGTGCGAAGCGCGCGACGTCGGATGCGGCGTCGGACGGCGATCCGAACACCGGTCCAGAGATCTACAACGCGGCGAACGGCGGCATGATCGTCGTCGGTGGCACCAGCGCGGCGAGCCCGTTCGTCGCCGCGGTCTACGCGCTCTACAGCCTCGGTGGCTCGGCGCCGGGCTGGGCCGAGGCGCACTCGACCGACTTCTTCGACGTCACGACCGGCAAGAACGGCACGTGCAGCGGTTTGATGTGTAACGCGGGCGCGGGCTGGGACGGCCCGACCGGCGTCGGCACGCCGAACGGCGCGGCGCTCGGCGGCAGCACGACGTGCACGCCGAACTGCAGCGGCAAGGCGTGCGGCGATGACGGTTGCGGCGGCTCGTGCGGCACCTGCCCGAGCGGCGACACCTGCTCGGCCGGCGTCTGCGAAGGCGGCGGCTCGGGCTCCGGCTCCGGCTCGGGAAGCGGCATGGGCTCCGGCTCGGGCTCGGGCGGCGGCGGCACCTGCGACCACCCGGACTGCTCGACGGGCGACGCGCTGACCGACGGCTGCGATGCCTGCGCGAGCGACGTCTGCGCTCACGACGACTACTGCTGCACCACGGCGTGGGACTCGATCTGCGTCAGCGAAGTTCCGCAGTACTGCGGTGAGACCTGCACCAGCAGCGGCGGCT
The DNA here is from genome assembly GCA_036490255.1 of Kofleriaceae bacterium. Classification (GTDB taxonomy): domain Bacteria; phylum Myxococcota_A; class Polyangia; order Haliangiales; family Haliangiaceae; genus JABFXX01. The sequence continues at coordinate 4,251 of DASXEF010000096.1, read as the reverse complement.
CGTGCACGCACAACGAGTGCAACACCGGCACGAAGCTCAAGAAGGGTTGCGACTCGTGCGTGACCAAGATCTGCGCGCAGGACTCGTACTGCTGCGGCACGAAGTGGGACTCGATCTGCGTCTCCGAGGCTGGCTCGATTTGCGGCGAGAGCTGCGACTGACCGCGTAACAAGCGTAGGAAGCACACCCCAACCCGACGGCGGCCTCGAGACGGCCGCCGTCGCCATTTTCGGCGGTGGCGTCGCGAATCACGACGCAATCGGATTCAGTCGTGACCGCGCGTTGACGGTTTTGTCAGGACCCGACTACGCACGCGGCGTGTAACGCAGCGACGCCATGAAGCTCTTGGCTGTCGTGCTCTTGCTCGGCTCTGCGACCGCGTCTGCGGACGAGCTCTACTCGATCGGCGCGCGGGTCGGCGGCTACGGCTTTCGCCGCGCCGAAGACCCCGGCCTCACCGAGGGCGCGCTCGGCGATTCGTGGTCGGAGTGCCGGATGAACGGGCTCGGCTTGTTCGTCGACCGCGCGCTCGCCGGACCGTGGTTTGTCGAAGGCGGCCTCGACACGTACTTCTCGATCGGCCAAGGCGAGCCCACCGATCTGCCGCTCGACCGCGAGAGCTTGCTGTTGTCTGCCGCGATCGGTGCGCGCACCCACTTCACGTCGTGGCTTGCCGGCTACGTCCAGCTCGGCGCCGGCGTCGAGCTGGCGAAGCTCTCGGTGCCGTACGGCGACGACGCGATCCGCGCCGACAAGGTCTTCCCCGAAGGCTTCGCGGGAGTCGGCTTCGACATCAAGGTCGCGCGCGGCACGTTCATCGGCGCGAGCCTGCGCACGCTCGTGATGGCGAACTTCAACTACGAGATGCCGATGCAAACGAACCAGTGGGTCGCCGCGCCGTCGCCCGATGCGGTGTTCGCCGCGACGCCGTCGCTCGCGGCGCAGGGCCAGTTCTATCTGCGCCGCGATCTCTAAATGATGTCGGCCCAGGCGAGCTTCGCGTGCTGCGGTTCCCCCCGAGCACGGGTCGTTCGCCTGGGCTTACTCCTTACGACGGCAGCGCGACCGGTTGCGTCGGCGGATCTTGGGTGCGGCGCAGCGCGATCTGCAGATCGCCGCCGGTCGCGAACAGCGCGCCGACGCCGCGAACCCGCTCGATGCTCTTCGCGAGCTGCTGCGCGGCGTCGCTCGAATCGAGCACGTCGAGCCCGGCTTGCGCGAGCAGCATCGCGACGCGCGCGACGATCGCATCTTCGATGTGGTGATCGACCTCGATCAACTGGCGGTCGACGAGCGCGCGCAGCAGGCGATGCGCCCACGCGCCGTGCGGCGACTTCTCGGGCAGGCTCGAGCGCGCCGGATCCACCGGCGGTGGCCGCCGGGTCTCGAGCTCGGCGGCGCGGTTGTAGTCGCCGAGCATGAGCAGCTGGCTCGGAATGCGGCCCTCCAAGATCACGCCGTCGCCGAGCACGCCGAGCTCGGCGAACCGCAGCAGCGCCGGCCGCGCGACGCGCCACGGCAGACAATCGGCCCACGCGACCTCGAACGTGCCGGCGTCGTGATCCTCGATCACGAACGAATCGTTGCGCGTCGGATCGCCGACCGACGTGCCGTAGCCATGGTCGTGCGACACGACGACGTAGATCGCGGCCCAGTTGCCGTTGAGCACGCACGCGAGCTGATCGTCGCCGTCGCTCCACAGCCGGATCATGCAAGGCATCACGCTGCCGATCGCCTGCAGCGCGTCGAATGCGGTGGCGAGGTCGCCGAGCGTGCGCACGCGCAGCGCGTCGTCGTCGTATTCGCCCCACACGATCAGCGGCTCGCCGCGGCGCGTTTGCGTGTTCGGCTCGAGCGGCGTGGCATCGAGCTCGAACAGCGCGCCGCTCGCGATGTCGTGGATCTGGCGCTCGCGCACCTCGAGCTCCCAGCGCTGGTGACCGTCGGGCGCGTGGTACGTGAAGCGATAGACGTCGGTGCCTTCGACGCGACCGCCCCGCGCGCACTCGCACGCGACCGCTTCGGGGCCGACCAGGTCTTGCTGATCGCCCCAATCGAGCTTCGACGCGACGTCGCGCATGAACACGCGAAGCTCGTCCGGAATCTGCAGGGCTTCCTTCAATCGGCTGGTTCCGATCGTACGATCGACTCGATCGATCCGCCTACCCTAAATGTAACGGTACGATGAGGTCGCCGTGAGGCTCGTGATCATTTGCGCGCTCGCGCTCTGCGCAGCACGTGCAGCCGCACAGCCGGCGCCGGAATGGATCGTCGTGTCATCCGACGACCAGGCGTTTCGCAGCGCGCTGGTCGAAGCGCTCGCGCCGGCGCAGATGAACGTGATCGTCGTCGCGAATCAGCCGGCACCGTCGGTCGGCGAGCTGTCGGCGGCCTCGCGCGCGCTCGCCGATCGCGAGCATGCGACCGCGACCGTATGGCTGACGCCGGCCGGCACCGGCGCGACGCTCGTCACCTACGATCGCGATCGCGATCGCTTGCTCGTCCGCGAGCTGCCGTTCCTGTTGCCGCTGTCGCCGTTTCAAGCCGCCGAAGCAGCACGCACGGCGCGCACGATGCTGCGCGCGTTGCGCGTCACGCCCGACGTCGACCGGCCGCCGCCGCACGAGACCGACGCGCCGGAGATTCGTGACACGGCACCCGTACAAGACCATCCGATCCTCGGTGCGAGCGCGGTGCTCGGCGTCCGCGTGCACGCGCCCGGCACCGATGTCGGCGGTGCGTTCTCCGCGATCTGGCGCCCCGACTCGATCGGCATCGCGCTGGTCGGCGAGATCAGCCCGAGCGCCGAAGTTCCCGGCCCCGCGTTCGTCGGCACCGCGCTCGACAGCGCGATCGCGGTGCTCGCGCGCATGCCGATCCACGTCGCGTCGCGCGTGCGGATCACGCCGATGGCCGGCTTCGCGCTGCACTTCATCCGGCTGCGCGGCGAGCTCGACACCCAACAGGCGCTGCACGGCACGCGCGAAGATCCCGCGCTGCGCGCCGGCGCCGCCGCGACCTATCGGCTCGCGGGTGGGCTCGATCTCGGCATTGCGATCTCGGTCGATCTCTTGCTCGAGCGCCAGCGCTACGACGTGATCGACCAGGAAGTGCTCGAAATTCCGCGGTTCCAGACGCTGATCGGGGCGATCGCGACGTTCCAGATCCTGTAACTTTTTCAGTCCGTGTCCCCTCTAGGTACCGTGGGCCTGTCGATCGTCGAGAAGCCGACTCCGTCGGGAGAGGCAGAGCTCGTGGCGGCGTGCGTCGCCGGCGATCAGGCGGCACAACGCGCGCTGTTTCGCCGCGAGTACACGCGCGTCCACGCGACGGTCTATCGGATCCTCGGCCCGTCGCGCGATCAAGACGACCTCGTTCAGGAGACGTTCATCGCCGCGTTTCGCGGGCTCGCGCGGTTTCGCGGCGAGTCTCGGCTCTCGACGTGGATCGATCGCATCGCGGTGCGCGTCGTGTTCGAGCACATTCGCGCGCGCGGCAAGACGCCGCTGCCGCTCGGCCTGGTGCAGATCGAAGAAGACGACGTGGGAACGGGTGTCGAGATCGACGCGCAGGCTCACGCGCGCGACGGCTTGCGCCGGCTCTACGCCGCGCTCGGCGAGCTCGTGCCCGAGCAACGCCTCGCGTTCGCGCTGTACTCGATCGATGGCCGATCGATCGCCGAGGTCGCTCGGTTGACCAACGTCTCGGTCGTGACGGCCAAGCTGCGCATCTGGCGCGCGCGGCGCGAGCTGATGAAGCACGCCGCCGGTGATCCCGTGTTGAAGGAGCTGGTGTCGTGAACAAGATCACCGTCGATCCGCCACAAAGCGACGCACGCCGCGACCGCGTCGAGCGCCAGGTCTTCGCCGAATTGCAGCGCATGCGCGTCGCCGAACGTGCCGATGCAGCGATCCCGCCGACGCGCGTGCGTGGCTGGCTCGTCGCCGCGGCGTTCGCGTCGGCCGCGGCGTTCGCGGTCGCGCTGTTCGCGCATTCGACCGACGTGCAGATCGCCGAGCGCGAAGTGCCGTCGCAGATCACGACGCCGATCGGCGGCACCTCGCAGTTCACCGTCGGTGATGCTGTGATGGTCGCGGGCGGCGACACCAGCGTCGAGGTCAAGCACGGCGACGACGGCGGCATCACGCTCGTGCTCGCGCGCGGCTCGGTCGATTGCGACGTCGCGCCGCGCAACGGCCGGCCGCCGTTTCACGTGCTCGCCGGCGAGGTCGCCGTCGAGGTCGTCGGCAC
>DASXEF010000092.1:0-2589 GCA_036490255.1 Kofleriaceae bacterium | reverse complement strand
CGCGATCACACGATCGTCGAAGAGCTCGTCGATCGCGGCCTGCTCGCCGCCGAAGAAGCGGAGCGCCATCCGTACAAGAACGTGCTGTCGCGCAACCTCGGCAGCAAGCCCGACACCAAGGTCGATATCGTCGAGATCGATCTCAAGCCGGGCGATCGCCTGATGCTGTGCTCCGACGGGCTGTACGGCTACGCGTCGGCCGAGGCGATCCAGTATTTGCTCGGCTCTGGCGACGAGCCGCAGCATGTCGCGCGTGATCTGATCGATCTCGCGTTGCGCGGCGGCGGCGGGGACAACGTCACCGCGATCGTGATCGAGTTGCCGGCGCCGGCGCCGAGCTCGACGCAAGTCGTGCGCACGAGCGGCGCGATCGCGTGGTGGCAGAAGCGCGCGCGGTTCCTGCAGGTCGCCGAGGAGCGCGGCCTGTTGCAAAACGCGATCTGTCGCGGCTTGCCGCGCGAAGAAGCGCTCGATCTCGTCGCGCAGTCGCTGTGCCAGGCGGTGTTTCACGACCTCGAGAAGTCGACGGGCGTCAACGTGTGGACGTTCGCGCAGACGCTCGCCGGCGGTTGGTTCGAGCGCGACGGCGCGTGGCAACCGCTGCGCGACCTCGTCGACATCTTGACCGCGGCCGGTCGCGCCGTCATCGACGAGATCCGTGCGGGCGATGCGCGGCTCGGCTTCTTGATCGACGTCGCGGTGTCGCGCGCGCTCGTCGTCGCGGAGCTCGCGGTCGGCGGCCTGTTGTCGGAGCGACTCGACCAGGTCGACGCGCAGCTCATCCACGTTCACTCGGCGATGCAAGAGACGATCGACGGCGGCACGATCGACGACGGCGACACCGCGGATCAGTTCGTCGACCTGCAAACCGTGCCGTTCGTGCGCGCGCAACGTCCGGTGACCGTCGATGCCGAGGTCAATGCCGCGATCGTCAAGACGCTGACCGTCGCGCGCGGTCGCACGTCGCCGCGCGCCGAGCTGGTCAAACAGATCCTGGCCGCGCTCGAAGAGATCACCGCCGACAGCAGCGGCACGAACACGGCTGCAGTCGCGAGCGCGCGCGACATCTACGGCGTGCGTCCCGTCGACGATACCGGCGTGATGCCGCTGTTCGACGCGCTCGATCAAGCGCGGCTGATCATCACGGTCGCGTCGCATCAAGTCAGCGCGAGCGATGCGCTGCGGGCGAGCGCGCTCGCGGCTTTGTCAACGGCGCTGCAGCGACTCACCGGCTCGGTGACCTCGCTGTTGCTCGAAGCCGTGCGGCCGTTCTCCGAGCGGCTGCGCGACGCACAAGTCGCGACGTCCGATCTGCGGACCGATGTCGCGCAAGCGGAGCGCAAGCGCGCCACGCTCGAGGGCAAGCTCGCATCGACCATCGATCAAAGCCAGCCGTGGGACAAGCGCGGCAATACGGAGTGGTGATGAGCGACGTCGATCTGATCGAAGCTGTGAGCGTGTTGCGCGACGAGGTGCTCGACACCGCCGAGCAAGGCGATCGCGATCCGCCGGGCGCCGAAGTGTTCGACGCGGTGGTCCGCTCGTTGGCGATCGGCGGCGAATCGATCCCCGGGCTCGATCTCGCGCTCCACGACGCGGTCGCGCGCCGGCTCGCTTGGGGCGATAGCGAAGAAGCGCTGCTCGCCGATGCCGACACCGTCTTCGATCGACTGATGATCGCGGTCGGTCGCGCGCTGCGCGATCCCGCCGACCGCATGGTCGTGATCGAGACCGCGACGCAGGTCGCGATCACCGTATCGCGCGTCGTCTCGCTCGCCGCGGTCGCACGTGCAGCTCGCGATCGCGCCGCGCGGCTGCGCGAAGAAATGGCGCAGCGCCAGCTCAAGGTCGTGTTCGAAAAGCAGCGCACGAGCATCGTGCGGCTCGAGCTCGAGACGCGCGACTCCGACGGCGAAAGCTGACTTCGTGCAGTCGCTGATCCGGCGCCGTGCCCGTCGCGGCGCTGCCGGAGCCGCCAGGTCCGAGCGGAAATCCCGGTCCTTAGTACTGGCGACGGCGCTGCGCGTTGAGGATCCGCGCTTGCTCGCCGAACGGCAGGCTCAAGATGTGCTCGAGCTTCTCGCCCTTGAACGTTTGACGCAGCGCAGGCTCGATGAAGCTGCCGACTCCGCCCGTTGCAGTCACCAACTGTTCAACTTCGATGGTCACGAGTGTGTTCGTCATGCTCGGCGGATAGAGCAGCGGACGTGCCAGCGCGAATCGGAGCCAAGCCGCGATGATCGCGATCGCGGCGCGTTGTCGAACGCAACGCGCGGGCGGGCGAGCTAGCCGTCGCGCGCGGTAGACAATGAACACGCGACCGCGCGCTTCGGAAACGGCACGGCCGCATGACCCGCGATCGGTCCACTTCGACGGCGTCGACCGGCTGGCTGCGCCATGGCTTGATCCGCGTCGACGAAGTACCGGCCGCCGCGCCGACGATCCAGACTAGCAGGCCGCTGAGAAACTAGTGTCGCGTCCTGGTCGCGAGCGCTCTGCTCGCGCGTAGCCGCTGCGCTTGCGCGGCTGCCTCCCGCATCGGTGCCGCCCGCTCCTTGCTCGCTCGGGTGCGTCTCTGCTTTCGCAGTT
>DASXEF010000038.1:0-15072 GCA_036490255.1 Kofleriaceae bacterium | reverse complement strand
CGAAACACGAGCACGACGCCTTCGATCTTGCCGTCGGGATCGAAGATCGGCGCGGCACTATCGTCGATCGGAATCTCGAGCCCGTTGCGCTGGTGGAGCACGGTGTGATTCGCGAGCCCAACGATCGCGCCTTCGCGCAGGACCTTGCTGACCGGATTCTCGACGACCACGTGCGTCTCTTCGTTGAAGATCGGAAATACTTCTTCGAGCGGGCGACCGATCGCTTCCGCCGCGGTCCAGCCGGTCAGCCGTTCGCTGACGGGATTGAGGAAGCGGACGCGCCCCATCGCGTCGGTCGAGATCACCGCGTCGCCGATGCTGCGCAATGTGGTTCGCCACAGCTCGAGTGCGCGTTCGACCTCGAGCTGCGCTTGTTTCTCCGCCGAGATATCGGTCGCGACGCCGAACCACTCGCGGACGTTTCCGTCGGAGCCGAGCAGCGGCACCTGCGCCGCGCGAACCCAGATGTAGTCACCGGTCGCGCGGCGAAGCCGGAACTCGACGTGATAGCGCGTCGCAGAATCGCGCGCCGCTGTCCAGATCGCCGCGACACGCGCGGCGTCGTCGGGATGGATCGGATCCCATGCACGACCGTTGCGAAAATCGGCTTCGCTCTGGCCGGTCACTTCGCGCCACGTCGGCGAGTCCGCGTTGGGAACGCCGGTCGGTCCGCCGGTCCACACGATCGCGTGCGACGCTTCGACGAACGCGCGATAGGCGCGATCGGTCAGATCGCGCGTCACCTTCGCGAACCCGACGTGAGCGCCCGATGCATCGCGCAGCGTCGTGATCACCGCGCTCGCCCAGAATTGCGAGCCGTCCTTGCGAAACCGCCAGCCGATGTCTTCGACGCGGCCGTCGTCGAGTGCGCGCTGCAACAGCTGCGTCGGCTTACCGGCGCGCGCGTCTTCGCTCGAGAAGAACCGCGCGAAGTTGGAGCCGATGATCTCGGTCGCGGTGTAGCCCTTCAAGCGCTGCGCGCCCGCGTTCCACGACTGGATCGTGCCGTCGGTCGCGAGTAAGTAGATCGCGTAGTCCTGCACCGACTCGACGAGGAGGCGAAAGGAGTCGGCCGGAGCGTCCATCCAGGCGAGCCTACCGAGATCCGAGCGCGCGGCGAAAGCGCGATCGCCTAGAGGTTCTTCGCACGAGCTCCGGCGTAATCTCGCCACGTGACGGCCTCGATCCTCGGCATCGCCGCGGCGACGTTCAGCGTCGTCAGCTTCGCCCCGCAGTGCTGGCGAATCATCAAGACGCGCGACACCAGCTCGTTGTCGACGCCGATGTGGATCGCGACGGTGATCGCCTTCGCGTTCTGGATCGCGTACGGCGCGACACTCGACCGGGCCGCGATCGTCGTGCCGAACGCGGTCTGTCTCGCGTTCGCACTGTTCATTCTCGTGATGAAGCTCGCGCCGCGACGCGTACGTGGCGCCATCGCCGACAAGCTCGATCCGGACAGCGCGACACGCGAGCGCACGTGAGCGCCTGCGCGCGGTGCGAGCTACGCGACGTCCGGCAGCGGCGCGGCGTGGGCGGTCTCGGTTGCCAGCTGCATCGACGGATGCTGCGGCATCAGCTGCTCGAACATCGCGAGCACCTCGCTGCCGAGCGCCGCGAGCTCGTCGGCGGATAGCCGCTTGCGCACCTTCGGGAACAGCTTCTGTTCTTCTTCTTTGTGCGCGTGATGTGACACGTTTTCTTTGAGCACCGAGATCTTCGCATCGAACGTCTCGTCGTCGACCTTCATCGTCACCAGGTCGGCGAGGATGCGCTTGATCTCGAGGTGCTCTTCGACGGATTCGTGCAGCTGGTCACTCGTGTCTTCCGCCATCACCGCCGGATAGAAGATCTTCTCCTCGACGGTCGCGTGCGCCGCGAGCTTGTCGGCGAGCAGGATGAACTGCTTCCGCTTGTCGCCGAGGCCGCGCTGGATCTTGTCGAACAGCTCGTCGACTTCGGAGTGCTGCGAGACCAGGATCGAGAGGACATCGGTGCCGAGTGGGATCATGGCGTGGCGGAGTGCACGCGCGGTGCCACTTCGAGCCCATCGCGATGTGCTACTCACCGACAGCTTGGCCTCCGACCGTCACGACTTCGTGCGCGTACGCGGCGCGCGCGAGCACAACCTGAAGGACGTCTCGCTCGAGATTCCGCGCGGCAAGCTCGTCGTGTTCACCGGCGTTTCGGGCTCCGGCAAGTCATCGCTCGCGTTCGGCACGCTCTACGCGGAAGCGCAGCGCCGTTACCTCGAATCGGTGTCGCCGTACGCGCGCCGGCTGTTCGATCAGATGCCGGTGCCCGACGTCGACGAGATCGAAGGGCTGCCACCCGCCGTCGCGCTGCAACAACAGCGCGGCTCGCCGACGACGCGCTCGTCGGTCGGCACCGTGACGACGTTGTCCAACCTGCTGCGCATGCTGTACTCGCGCGCCGGCACGTATCCGCGCGGCCTCGGCATCCTCTACGCCGACGCGTTCTCGCCGAACACGCCGGAGGGCGCGTGCCCGACGTGTCACGGGCTCGGCAAGATCTACGACGCCACCGAGGCATCCATGGTTCCCGATCCGTCGCGGACGATCCGCGAGCGTGCGGTCGCCGCGTGGCCCCTCGCGTGGGGCGGGCAGAATCTTCGCGACATCCTCGTCGCGATGCACGTCGACGTCGATGTGCCGTGGCGCGAGCTCCCGAAGCAAACCCGCGACTGGATCCTGTTTACCGACGAGCAGCCGACGATTGCCGTGTACGCCGGGCTCACGCCGGCCGAGACCAAGCGCGCGCAGAAGCGGCGCGACGAGCCGAGCTACACCGGCACGTTCTCGAGCGCGAAGCGAAATCTGTTTCACACGTTCAAGACCACGCAATCGCCGATGATGAAGCGGCGCGTGATGCAGTACATGATCGCGAGTGATTGTTCGGCGTGCCACGGCAAGCGGCTCAAGCCCGAGTCGCTGAAGGTCACGTTCGCGGGCATGGACATCATGGCGATGTCGCGCGTGCCGCTGAAACAGCTCGCCGCGCTGCTGCGCCCGTTCGCGACCGGCGCGAAGGTCGTCGACGCGGCGAAGGATCATCCCGAACAGACGATCGTCGCGCAGCGGATCGCCGAGGACGCCGCCGCACGCCTCGACATCTTGCTCGAGCTCGGGCTCGGCTACCTGACGCTCGATCGCAGCACGCCGACGCTGTCGCCCGGCGAGCTGCAACGGCTGCGACTCGCGACGCAGGTGCGCTCGAATTTGTTCGGCGTGGTTTACGTGCTCGACGAGCCGTCGGCCGGCTTGCATCCGGCGGATACCGAAGCGCTGCTCGGCGCGCTCGACCAGCTCAAGGCGCAGGGCAACTCGCTGTTCGTGGTCGAGCACGAGCTCGACGTGATCCGACGCGCCGATTGGATCGTCGATGTCGGCCCTGCCGCGGGACAACACGGCGGCGAGATTCTCTACAGCGGGCCGCTCGACGGTCTCGCGCACGTGCGCGCATCGCAGACGCGCGCGTTCGTGCTCGGCGAGCACGCGATGCCGCGCCGCAAACCGCGCATCCCGACCGGCATGCTCGAGCTCGCCGGCATCACGCGCAACAACTTGCATCGCCTCGACGTCGTGTTCCCGCTCGGCGTGATGACGACCGTCACCGGCGTCTCCGGCTCGGGCAAGTCGAGCCTCGTCAGCCAAGCGCTCGTCGAGCTCGTCGCCGGCAGCGATCACGAAACCGACGACGACGACGATCCGCTCGAGCGCGAGCACGCGATCGCGACCGGCGGCAGGATCGTCGGCGGGCTCGAATCGATCTCGCGGCTCGTCCGCGTCGATCAGAAACCGATCGGTCGCACGCCGCGCTCGAACCTCGCGACGTACACCGGGCTGTTCGATCACGTGCGCAAGCTGTTCGCCGCGACGAAGCTCGCGCGCTCGCGCCGCTACGATGCGGGACAATTCTCGTTCAACGTCGCGAAGGGCCGCTGCGCCAACTGCGAAGGCGAAGGCTTCGTGTTCGTCGAGATGCTGTTCCTGCCGAGCGTCTACGCGCCCTGCCCGGTCTGCAAAGGCGCGCGCTACAACGCGAAGACGCTCGAGGTCACGTGGCGCGACAAATCGATCGCCGACGTGCTCGCGATGACTGTCGATGAAGCGTTCGAGCTCTTCACCGACGATGCGGCCGTGCAACGCGCGCTCGACGTGCTCCGTCAAGTCGGCGTCGGCTACCTGCGGCTCGGCCAGCCGGCGACCGAGCTCTCGGGCGGCGAGGCGCAGCGGATCAAGCTCGCGTCGGAGCTGCAGCGCGGCACGCGCGGCAACGCGCTCTACGTCCTCGACGAGCCGACGACCGGCTTGCATCCATCGGACGTCGAAAAGCTCGTCGTGCAGCTCGACGCGCTCGTCGCGGCGGGCAACACCGTGATCGTCGTCGAGCACGATACGCGCGTGATCGCCGCGAGCGATTGGGTCATCGACATCGGGCCCGGCGCCGGTGACGAAGGCGGTCGCATCGTCGCGGCAGGGCCGCCCGAGCAAGTCGCGAAAGCCAAGGCGAGCCGCACGGCGCCGTACCTCGCGAAGTTTCTAGCCGCGCGGTAGCCGCAGGCGAAACGTCGTGCCGCGGCCGGGCGTCGACTCGACGTCGATCGCGCCGCCGTGACGGCGCACGCTCGTGTGGATCATCGCGAGGCCGAGCCCGGTGCCGCGATCGCGCGGCTTCGTCGTGAAGAACGGCTCGAACGCGCGCGCGAGCGTCGCCTCGTCCATGCCGCAGCCGGTGTCGGAGACCGCGAGCTCGACGTATTCGCCGGGCTGCGGCAGCTGGCTCGCGAGCGCGGCCTCGGGGCCGAGCTTGACGAGCCGGCCGTTGATCGCCAGGCGACCGCCGTCGGGCATCGCGTCGCACGCGTTGATGCACAGGTTGAACAGCGCTTGCTGGAGCTCGTCGGCCGAGCCGAGCGCCGCGAGATCGCGCGGCACGTCGACGGTGATCCCGATGTTGTCGCCGGCGCGATGGCGCGTCATCGCGGCCGCTTGATTGGCGATCGGCTCGAGCGCGACGCGCTGGAACGGCATCGGATCGGCGCGGCCGAGCCTGAGCAAGCGCTTCGCGAGCGCCGCGGCGGCCGTCGCCGCCACTTCCATTTCGGTGACCGCTTGCTGGCCGTCGACCGCGTTGGGTGCAAGCGACGACGCGACGACCTCGAGGTTGCAGAGGATCACGGCCAGCGCGTTGTTGAAGTCGTGCGCGATGCCGCCGGCGAGCGTCGCGAGCGCCTCGAGCCGCTGCATGCGTTCGACGCGCTGCGCGAGCTCGTCGTGCTGCGCGAACACGAGCACGGTGCGACCGATCTGGACGCGATCGCCGGGATGCAACGGCGTCGGCCGAGCGACGCGCGCGCCGTTGACGACCGTGCCGTTCGCGCTTCCCAGATCCTCGAGCTCCCAGCCGTAGCCTGCGAAGCCGATGCGCGCGTGGCGCCGCGAGACGTCGCTCGAGCTCAAGACCACATCCACGCGCCCGCGACCGATCACCGCGCCGAGATTGCCGACCTGGAACGACTTGCCGAGATCAGGGCCGCTGACACACACCAGCGACGGCCGCATGACATTGCGCCGCGTCGGTGCTTCTGGAATCGCTTGCGCAACGCCCGTGACCGAATCGAGGGGGTCACCGTCATCGTCTTGAGCGTGAGTCGCGACGCGCTCCGCAGGGAGGTAGGGCATCGGGATGTTAATCCGGCCGTCCCGCGAAAGTGTTCAGGTAGCGCTCGGGCGGGCTCGGGATGTGTGCGGCTCACTGCGGACAGGTGCGAGTCGTCAACATCAACGGCGCCTTCGGTGCCTGCGTGAAGTCGAACGCGCCCATCATCGAGCCGCTGCGACCGTCACGCGCGTTCGGGTCGGTGTCGGACATCATCGGCATGCCCCACAGCTCTTCGACGAGCTTCGGGACCGACGCGTGCTCGGTGTGCGTCGTCACGACGCCCGTCTTCGCGTACGGCGAGATGATGAGCGCCGGAATGCGAAAGCCGCTGTTGAAGTACGTGCCGTTCGTCAGCGTCTCGATCGTCGGCTTGACGTGATCGTACCAACCGCCGAAGTCATCCCAGGTCAGGATGATCGCGGTTTCGTTCCAGTGCGGGCCGCTCATGATCTTGTTGATGATGTTGACCGTGAAGTTCTCGCCTTCGCACGGTCCCGCCGGCGGATGTTCCGACGCGCCGTTCGGTGCGCTCGACACGTCGATGTGCGTGAAGTTCGCCTGATCGCCGGTCGTCAGATCGGTATCGAGCTCGGCGTACGTTCGAAAGTGCGCGGCGCGCATGGCCGCGTCGCCGCCGATGGTCTTGACGAGGTTGAACGCGGTCGTCGCATCGTCCGGCGTCGTGCTGTTCGAATAGGTCCGCCACGTGAAGCCGGCCGGCAGCTGATCGACGACGGTCGGCACGGCGAAGCACGGCGCCGCGGTCGACGTCGCGCCGGTCGTGCGGTTGTAGACGTCGACGAATAGCGACGGCGTCGCATCGATGCAGCCGTGGCCGCACTCGTCGGTGCCGTCGTTGCAATCGGGGTTTGCGTAGTGCGGCGTCTGGCCGCTGATCACCGCGAAGTGACCGGGCGAGCTCGGTCCGGCGAGCGTCGAGAAGAAGTGATCGAACAGCGCGAAGTTGCGCGCGTACGCCCAGTAGTTCGGGATCTGAGCCTCGGCGTAGTACTCGAGCGGCTGATGCGGCTCGGCGGTGTTGATCGTATCGAAGCCGTCCATCTTGCCGCCGTCGTAGTCCGCGACCGCCGATGCGTGCGAGTGACTCTGGTCGTCGGGCAGCGTGCCGTCGGGTGCCTTCGGTCGCGTGATCGTGGTGCCGTCGTGCAGCTTCGCGGTCGTCGAGCTCTCCGCGCCGGGAAACCCCGTGAAGTAGTTGTCGAACGAGTGGTTCTCTTTCACGATCACGACGACGTAGCGAATCGGCGATGGGATCGCCGCGCCGGCATCGACGCTTGGCGGCGGTGCCGCATCGACGCTGGGGGTTTGCGTCGGGCCGTCCGGCGTTTCGACGTTCGATGTGCCGACCTTGCCGGTGCATGCGGCGAGAGCGGCTGCGAGAACGAGTGCCTTGCGCATGGCTGTACGCAACAGCAAGCCGCGCGCCGATTCGAAACCCGTGGATCTGGCTCAGTTCGCGATGCAGCCGCGCGCAGCTTGTCGGGTTCACCCGACGACACTGCCGCATCCAGGTTGCACTGCTTCGCGAGCAATTCGTTTGACTTGCAGCGCTTCGCCGCCGCTATGTTGAGGGCGCAATGCTGCGCGTCGCGCTTGCCGGAATGCTCGTCAGTTGTGCGACGCACGACGCGACGATCTCGATCACCGCGACGGTCGGCGATACACGCGTGATCACGCGCGAGCACATGCTCGCGGCGGGCGAGATGCAGATCTCCGGCGAGCCACTCGCCGAAGCGATGGGCCGCCGGCTCACCAGCTACAGCCGGTTTCGCCTGCCGGCCGACGTGTACTTCGATCCGCAGCAATCGGTGTCGTGGATCGATGTCGCCGGGTTCTCGACCGCGATCGAATCGTACGAGTACTCGAAGCAAGCGATGAACAACCTGATGTTCGAATCGGGTGCGGGCACGTCGCTCGCGTACGGGCCGCTCGTCGGTAGCGAGCCGGCGCTCGCGGCGATGATCCAGCGCTTCGCGCGCGGCGCGAACACGCTCGGCCGCTTCGTGTTTCCCGATTCGGGTTGGCCCGGCATGTGGCCGACCAATCACGTGTTCGCGAGCTTCGATCCGGCGATCGATCCGACATCGCACTCGAGCGGCACGTGCGTGATCACGTCCGACGACAATCCAGGCGCGACGCCGGGCGTGAACGTGACGAGCACGGATTACGAGTGCGACGCGACCTCGCTGCATCTCCGCGATCGCGCGACCCAGATCGATCCGACGATCACGCCGGGCGCCGACGGCTTCTCGGCGTGGAAGTACGGCTTGTGGGTGCTCAATTATCTGCAGATCATGCACGACACGCTCGAGCGCCCGGTCGCGACCGTGGCCGCCGAGGAGCTCGCCGCGGTCGGCAGTGCGCACAACACCGTCCGCGGCGCCGACGCGCGCGGCATCTTGCGACGGCCCGGCACGTATCTGGGATCGAGCGACATCGAAGGCTTTCAGGCGCAGATGTTCATCGCGAGCATCGACAATCGCGCCGACGATTGGCTGCTGCACCTCAACACCGCCGACGGCTCGACGCTGTCGGGGTTCGCGCGTGTCGGCGACGCGATCGCGTACGGCTACGATTCGCCGCTGCGGTGGTTTCCGAGCGTGCACGTCACCGAGACCGCCGGCGGCGCCTTCCCACGCCCGACGTATTCGCTCGCGTCGGCGGGCACCGAGCTGCTCGACGGCATCGGGCTCGCGATGGGCTACGCGGAATTCTACGCGCTGACCGATCGCACGAACGTCGCGGTCGGCGCGTCCGATCCCGCGCGTGCGATGTTCGACGGCGATCCGTTCGCCAGCGACGGCGAAGGCTCGCTGCACGACCGCGCACTCGCGATGATGCGCGTCGCCTTGATCGATCTAGATCGCCTGCACGTCGATCCGGCGACCAGGGTGCTCGTCGATACCGTGACGTTTTCCGGCGCGACGCCAGAGCGCGGTCACACGCTGTCGACGACCTCGCTCGCGTACGCGCTGATCGGCCTACGCACCGCGCTGCGCTCGCTCGGCGGTCAGCTCGAGCTGTACTCGAACAATCAGCCCGATACCGCGATCAGCCACACACCGCTCGACGCGGTGGCGCTGCACTTTCCCGGCGATCCGGCGCTGACATTCTCGGCGCGCTTCGAGCAGTTGCTGCGCACGCACGCGGAGCTGTTGTACGCGCAGCTCACCGATGCGAGTGGCCGCGCGTGGTCGGGCTGGGATGTCGCGCGCCGCGCGCGGATCGACGATTCCGACACGCTCGACGCACACGCCGCGGCCGTGCGCGGGCTGTTTGCCGCGTATCTCGCGACCGGCGACACGCGCTATCGCACGCGCGCGATCGCCGTGTTCGATCGCATGGACGCCGTGTTCTTCGATCGCGACGCGCGGATCTACACGGCGCTGCCCGCGCCCGCCGATAGCGTCGAGTACACGCCGCTGCGCTTCGCGCTCGTGCAGAGCGCGCTGCGCGACATGTACGAGCTCGTCGCGCGCCGGCCCGGCAACGCAGCGCGCGTGCCGGTGCTCGAAGATCGGATCGCACGCCTGAACACGCTCGTGCTCGACGGCTGGGACGATCGCGATCAGAACCGCATCGTCGCGTATCCGGCGGAGTGCGTGCGCGTCGCCGGCGGCATCCCGCGCGGTGGCCTGCAAGCCGCCGAGCGCACGTTGACCGGCGAGACCGGCGGCTCGAGCGATCGCGATCACGACTGCGTGCCCGAGATCGACGACGCGCACGCGCCCGCGGGATTGGTCAACTCGATCACGTTCCACGTGGTGAGGCCGTGAAGCGCGCGCTCGTGGTTGCGGCGTTGACCGCGTGCACGGCGGCGCCACCGCCGCGCGCGACGCATTCGTCGTCGATCGCGCTTCACGGCGACCGCTTGTACGTCGTCAACGCCGATGCCGATTCGGTTTCGATCGTCGATCCGATCGCGCGCACGTTGATCGGCGAGATCGCGCTCGGCGTGCCGGTGCTCGCCGCCGACGGTGCATACACGCCGAGCGTGATGCCGCGCGCACTCGCGCTCTCGCTCGATGGCGCGACGCTCTACGTCACCGGCGAGCGGGCCGGCGCGCTGTTCGCGATCGACCTCGCGTCGTCGCACGTACGTTCGGTCGCCGTCGGCAGCGAGCCGATCGGCGTCGTGGTCGCGCCCGACGGCAGCGCGATCTTCGTCGCGTGCTCGCAGGACAACAGCGTCGTCCGCGTCGACGCGGCGAGCTTTGCCGTCACCAAGCGCATGCCGGTCGCGGCCGAGCCGTGGGCGCTCGCGTGGTCCAACGCGGGCGAGCTGCTGGTGACGCACTTGCTGTCGCCGACGATCACCGCGATCGATCCGGTCGCGGCGACGTGGTCGGTGCCGGAGATTCCGCGGCGCAACAACGATCCTCGCTTGCCGCACGGCACGCCGCGCGGCTTCTACGATCTCGTCGCGCGACCGGCGAGCGACGAGCTGTGGCTCCCGCACATCTTGCTCGGCACGGATACGCCGCAACCCGTGCTCGACTTCGAACGCACCGCGTTTCCCGCGATCACGATCGCGCGCGCCGACGGCGCCGTTCGCCGCACGCTGTCGGTCGACGTCGAAGACATTCCGCGCAGCGACGGCTCGTTCGCCGACGTGGTCTCCGGTCCACATGCGCTCGAGTTCACCGCCGACGGTGCGTACGCGGTGATGGTCGACACCAACAGCGAGGACCTGCTCGTCGTCGACGCGCGCACGGACATCGAAGCCGCGCTCGTACGCCCGTTGCCGGGCCACATGCCCGAGGGCATCGCGATGTCCGGAGACGATCGCTTCGCGTACATCGACGAGCGCAACACGCACGACATCGCGATCGTCCGGCTCGATCGATCGCAAAACGGAATCGTCGCAACCGTCGACGGTACGATCCCGCGACTGCGCCACGATCCGATGCCCGCCGAGCTGCGCGCCGGTCAGCACCTGTTCTACTCCGCGAACAGCGACGAAGCTCCGATCACGCGCAATCACTGGATCGCGTGCGCGACGTGTCACATCGAAGGGCGCAGCGACGCGGTGACGTGGCGGTTCGCGCAAGGCCCGCGCGACACGCCGTCGAACGCCGGCGGCACGCGTGGTACCGGCTTTCTATTTCGCACCGCCGATCGCAACGCGATCCAAGACTACTGGCAAACGATCGACATCGAGCAAGGCGGCCGCTTCGATCGACTCGCACAGGCGCCGTTGCTCGACTCGCTCGCGGCATACGTCGACCGCGGCATTCCTGCGCCGATCCCGCCGACGACCGATCCGGCGCTGGTCGCGCGCGGCAAGCTCGTGTTCGAGGATCCCGCCGTCGGCTGCGCGACGTGTCACGCCGGACCGCGCTTCACCGACTCCGGCGCCGGCAACGCGGCGCTCGATCTCGCCGGCCCGGTGGTGCTGCACGACGTCGGCACGTGCGATCCGGCGGACGTCGCGCACGCGGATCGCGACGGCCATCCGCGCGACGCGTGCAAGTTCGACACGCCATCGCTCACCGGCATCGCGGCGTCGCCGCCGTACTTCCACGACGGCCGCGCGGCGACGCTGCGCGACGCGCTCGAGCTGACGCGCGGCACGATGGGCCACGTCGAGCGGGTCTCGCCCGACGATCTGAACGCGCTCGTCGAGTACATGAGGTCGCTGTGAAGCGCTTCCTGATCCTCGTCGCTGCGTGCACGTCATCGGCTGCGCCGTCGTCGAGCTGCGCGGTCGAGCTCGCCGGCAACTTCAGCGAGACGTCGCGTGCTGCGACCAGCTGCCCGACGCTCGGCTCCGGCGCCGGCGCGACGCGCGGCGATACGTTGCTGAAGCTCGACGTCGCGTCGCGTACGCTCGGCGGCAGCTTCGCGATCACGATCGATCTCGGGCCCGTACCGACGCCCGGCACGTTCAACTCCGGCACGACCGAGCTGTGGAGTGCGAGCGGGATCGCGCGCCATCCACCGGGTGCGTGTCTGTTCCAGGCCGGCAATACCGCGACGCCGACCGGCGATTTCACGCTCGACGTCACGGCGATCGATCACACGCGTGCACACGGCACGCTCGCGATTCGGATGTCCGTGCTGCCGCGCGTGTCGGACGACGGCAAGCAGACCGATTGCGGCCCGGGCACGACCGAGCAGCTGCGCGTGCGCTTCTAGCGCCCTGGGTCCGAAGCTCGCACGCAGCGAGCGTGATCGCGCCGAGGTGCGACCACGCGAGCGATCGTGATCGCGAACTTCCACGGCACTAGGCCGCGTGGGCGAGCAATTTCTCCAACACCAGCGGCGGCCGCTTGTGTAGTGTCCGCGGCGATGCGCCTCGCCCTCCTCGTGTTGACCCTCGCGGCCTGCGAAGCTCCACATGCGCTCGCGCTCGACGCATCGACGCCACAGCTCGACGCGCCGCAGGCCGACGCGGCGCACGATGCTTCCGGTGTCCCGCTCGCCGGGTTCGGCGATCTATCCGGGATGTGCGGCGTGATCCAAGAATCGGATCTGACGAGCGCGTCGCCTCGCACGATCCAGGTCGACTTCAACTGGGCGCAGGGCTACGTCGATCCCGACGATCGCCCGCTACTCACGGCCGGTGGCCAGCACATGGCGGCCACGCCGAACGCCGGCGGCAGCTCGGGCTTGTCTGAGATCTTCGCGTACGAAGAGGTCGCTCGCTGCGAGCTCGCCACGTTCCTCAAGAGCGAGACCGAGATCATTTACGACCCGCCGACCAGCATCAAGACCGACATCTTGATCATGCTCGACGGTCACAAGATCGGCGTCAGCGTCACGCGCGCGTTTCAGGGCCCGCTCGGCTCCGGTCCGCTCACGATGGATGCCGCGGTGACTCTGGCGCAGAAAAAATTCGCCGAGATTCACGATTCGACCGCGGGCACCGCGAACACGGTCGACAAGTGGGACAAGCAGATCCTGTCCGTGCTCGCCGATAACGTCGACGACGCGAACACGTGGCTCGCCGCGACCGCGACGCTCGACGCCGCGACGATCGGCGACACGATCTTGGTGTTGATCACGACCGACGGCGACGACGCGTTCATCTACACGAACGAGTAGCCGGCGCAGCTCGCGCATGCGCCGCGCCGAAAGCTAGTATGCTGGTGTGATGTTGCGGCGGGTTGCCATCACCTACGTTCCCGTCGCGGCGCTCGCCTTGGCCGCGGCATCACTCGCGTTGATCCACCGCGCTCCGCGCCCGGCGCGCTCGTCGACGCGCGTCGCGATTCGCGTCGATGGCGCCTCCACGCTCGCCGAAGCACTCGCACTCGACGTGTGGAGCGAACAGACCGGGCCGAGCTTGCCGCTCGATGTCGTCGTGAGCGATCGCTCGCTACCGGTGCTCGACGCGCGCACGTGTCCTATCAAGTGCTCGTCCCCGACATCGACGCGGTCGCGCGCGACGAAGCGCAGCGGTTGCGCCATCCGACGATCGCTTCGCTCGCCGACTGGTTCGGCGAATATCGCAACTACGCCGCGATCGGCACGCACTTGCACGAGCTCGCCGCGCTCGCGCCGGCGCGCGCACAGGTCCAGGCGATCGGCGGCTCCGTCGAAGGCCGCCCGTTGTGGGCGCTGCACATCGGCCACGGCGAGACGCCGATGCTGATCGACGGGACCGAGCACGCGCGCGAATGGCTCGCAGCGATGGCGACGACGTGCGTCGCCGATCGGCTCGTGCGCGACTACGATCGCGATCCGGCGATTCGCGACTTCGTCGATCACACGTCGCTGTGGGTCGTGCCGGTCGTCAATCCCGATGGCTATCAGTACGCGTGGGGCGTCGATCGGTATTGGCGCAAGAATCGGCGCGGCAGCTACGGCGTCGACCTCAATCGCAACTTCGCGGTCGGCTGGGGCGAAGGCTCGAGCAACAACCAGCGCGCCGAGACGTATCGCGGCGAGCGCCCGTTCTCCGAGCCGGAGTCGACGGCGCTGCGCGATCTCGCGAAGCGCGAGCACGTCGCGCTGCACATCGACTTCCACACGTTCTCGCAGCTCGTGCTCTATCCGTGGAACTACAAGTCGACGCCGGCGCCGGATCGCGATTGGTTCGCGGCGGCCGGCGATCGCATCGCGTCGGCGATCTACGCGGCGCATCACGAGCGCTATCGCTTGATCCAAGGTATCCAGCTCTACGCCGCGGGCGGCACGACGAGCGATTGGATGTACGGCGACGCCAACGCGAAGTCGTACACGATCGAGCTGCGTCCGACCGCGCGCGGTCGCTCGGGCTTCGTGCAGCCGCCGGCGCAGATCCGGCCGACGTGCGACGAGGCGCTCGCGGCGGTGCTCGCGCTGCGCAGCACGCCGTTCTAGAGCTCGATCGCGTCGAGCAGCTCGTCGCCGTCGGTGCGCGCGACCGCCGAGCACAACGCGCACGGCTGCGGCGCATGCGGCAGGTTGCTCCGGTGCAGATCGATGACGGCGCGCGAAATCTCCGCGAGCTCGCGCCGCACCTCGCGCCGTCGACCCTTGACGCGCTCGATCGTCATGTCGTCGTAGCGGGTCGTTTGATGCCGCATCCACGCGATCACCGCCGCTCGCGCGCGCTCCTCGATCGGAATCCGCTGCGTGCGCGCGACCGTGCCGCTGCCGACGGGCGTCGCGTGCATCGCGACCCGCTTCGCGAGCGTCCGCGCCACGTCGTTCCAGCGCGGCGCGAACCGCAAGAACGCGAAGACTTCGGCTTCGAACTCCTGCGCGTAGACCGCATGGCCGCGCTCGCGACGGGCGACATCCGCGGCGCGTTTGTTCGCATACGCATCGGTCGAGCGCTCCGCTTCGAGCGCTGCACGCGCTGCCTCGACGTGCTCGCGCGGCGCCCACAACCCCTTCGAAAACGCCTTGCGCCCGCGTTTCTCGATGACCTGCCACGACGGGCCGGCCGCCTTCACCCGGCGGGTCAGGCCGGCGTCGCCGGGCGGCAAGCACACCCAGCCGTCGGGTGGTGACATGCGGCGCCCATTCGGATCGACGAACACGCGTGGATCGGCCGTCGGGGCGAGCGTGATCGACTCGGGCACGAGCCGACGCTACACTCGCCGCGGCCTTGTCCGCTCGATGAACATCACGTTTCCCGAAGCACTGCCGATCTCCGCGGCAGTCGCCGACATCACCAAGGCGCTCGTCGCGAACCAGGTGGTGATCGTCGCGGGCGAGACGGGCTCCGGCAAGACGACCCAGCTGCCGAAGATCTGTCTCGCGATGGGTCGCGGCGTCAACGGCCAGCAAATCGGCTGCACGCAGCCGCGGCGGATCGCGGCGACCAGCGTGGCGGAGCGCGTCGCGAGCGAGCTCGGCACCGAGCTGGGCGACGTGGTCGGCTTCAAGATCCGCTTCAACGATCGCATCAAGCGCACGTCGTCGATCAAGTTC
>DASXEF010000021.1:0-15155 GCA_036490255.1 Kofleriaceae bacterium | reverse complement strand
CAGCGGGCTTCCACGTGCCCGCGCGCCGGCTGAGCGTTTGATCGCGGATCTCGCGATCGCTGGTGACGAGCTCGGCGAGCACGGCCAGATCATCGGCCGTCGCGCCACGTGCCTCGAGCTCGTCCGCGTACGCGATCAGCTTGAACAGCTCGGTTTCGGCCTCGCCGAGGATCATGCGCGTGTTCGCGCCGACGGTGCTCTCGCCGGAGCGCCGCGCGCGCAACTCGACCATCGCCGTGCGCGCGGCTTCGATCGCGGCGCGCACCCGGCGCTGGTGCTCGCGCGCGATCTCCGACCATGCGGGCTCGGCAGCGTGCTCGCGAGCGAGCTCGGCGATCGCCTCGGTGTAATCGGCGAGCGCACCGTAGACCTGCGCGGTCGGCGCACGCAGCGGCAAGTGCGGCCACACCGGCCAGATGATCGTCGATAGCGCAACGGCCCACGCCGAGCCGAGGGCGAACAGCCCGGCGGTGACGAGCGGCGGCGACGACGTCGCCTCGGCCGCGATCGCGACGACGATCGCGATCGTCGTGCCGATCGTCGCCGCGATGCCGCCGAACGCTCGCGCCATCGACGCGACGAACACGACCGCGCCGAGCACGATCACCGACGCGATCGGCGAGCCCGCCGCGAGCGTGCCGAGCAGCACGGCGAGCGTGCTCGCGATCATGAACACGGCCATGCCGCTCGCACGGACGCGCCGGGTGCCGCCGGGATCGGCGAGCGATGCGAGCCAACCGCCGAGCGCGACCCACGCGAGCTCGGGGCGGCCGAGCTGGCGCGCGAGAAAGAACGGCACCACCGTGGCGATCGCCGCACGCACGCCTTTGCCGAGATCGGGCAGCAAAGCGGCGAGCCGCGGGCTCACGCCCGAAGCATACTGCTAGCGCGTGCGCGCCGAGTGGCTCAGTGGCTGGGATCCGACGCCCGGCATCGTCTCGGTGTGGGCCGAGGCGGATGGTCGCGCGACCGTGTGGCGGCGCGACGGCGGCCGGCTGATCCGCGACGACGTGCGATTTCGGCCGTGGCTCCTGCTCGCGCACGCGAGCGATGCCGCGGGTGCAACCGTCCGCGAGCTCGCCGGCGAGGGCGAGCTGCGCCATCTCGCGCGCGGCGACGATCTCACCGCGCTGACGCAGCTCGTGCTGCGCAACGCGAGCAAGCGGCGCGGCCACGCCGTCAGCCATATCCGCGAGCTCGGCGACGAAGCGCTCGCGCTCCCGCCCGAAGAGCAATATCTCGTCGCGACCGGCCGCACGTATTTTCGCGACCTCGCGTTCGACGAGCTGCACCGCATGCAGATCGATCTCGAGACGACGGGGCTCGATCCGCAGCGCGATCGGATCTTCTTGATCGCCGTTCGCGACCGCGACCGCGTGACGCTGCTGGAAGACGATCGCGAAGCGGCGCTGATCCAGCGGCTCGTCGAGCTCGTGCGCGCGAGTGATCCCGACGTGATCGAGAATCACAACCTACACGGCTTCGACGTGCCGTTCCTGGTCAAGCGCGCCGAGCGCCTCGGCGTCCAGCTCGCGCTCGGTCGCGTCGGTGCGCTTCGCCAACGCGCGGCGCGGCGCGGGGTCGCCGTGGGCGAGCGCAAGATCCGCTTCGTCGCGCCCGGCCGCGAGCTCGTCGACACGCTCGATCTCGTGTTGCGCGGCGGCGAGCTCGCGCAGCACGGCAAGGGCCTCAAGGCGATCGCGCGTTCGCTCGGCGTCGCCGCCGACGATCGCGAGTACATCCCCGGCGATCGCATCCACGACGTCTATCGCAGCGATCCCGAGCGCGTGCGGCGCTATGCGAGCGCCGACGTCGACGAGGTCGCACATGTCGCGAAGCTGCTCGGCGGTGCGCCGTTCGCGCTCGCGACGATGGTGCCGCGGCGCTACGAGCGCCTCGTCGACGCCGGCGCCGCAACCGGCGTGCTCGATCCGCTGCTCGTGCGTGCATATCTGCGCGCCGGCGCGGCGTTGCCGGCGCATGCGACGAGCGACGGCACGCCGCACAGCGGTGCCGCGTTGCATCTGTTCAACGCCGGCGTCGCGACCCGCGTGATCAAAGCCGACGTCGCGAGCCTGTATCCGTCGCTGATGCGCCAGCATCGAATCGGCCCGGCGCGCGATCGGCTCGGCGCGTTGCTCGCGCTCGTCGACGGCCTCGTCGAGCGCCGGCTGGCCGCGAAAGCGGCGGCGAAAGCGGCGGCGCCCGGATCGCGCGAACGCTACGCGTACGAGGCGATGTCGTCGGCGATGAAGCTCGTCGTCAACTCGGCGTACGGCTATCTCGCCGCGCCGGGCCTCACGCGATTCGCCGACGTTCACGCGGCGAACGAGGTCACGCGGCACGGCCGCGACGTGCTCGCGCTGATGTGCGACCAGCTCGCCGCGCGCGGCATCACGCTGCTCGAGGCCGACACCGACGGCGTCTACGGCACCGTGCCCGAGACGTGGAGCGAAGCCGACGAGCGCCGCGCGGTCGCCGAAGTCGCGGCGCTCTTGCCGCCTTTAGTTCAGCTCGAATTCGAAGGCCGCTACGCCGCGATGCTGTCGCACGAGCCGAAGAACTACGTGCTGCTCGGCTACGACGGCGCGTTGCACCTGCGCGGCGTCGCGTTTCGCTCGAGCCGCGCCGAGCCGTTCGGCGAAGCGTTCCTGCGCGACGCGATCGGCAAGCTGCTCGTCGGCGACATTGCCGGCGTGCAACGCGTTTACATCGACACGATCGCGGCGTTGCGCGCGCGCCGCGTGACCACGGCCGACGTGTCGTCGCGGGTCAAGCTGTCGAAGACGCCCGCCGAATACGCGCAGACGCGCGAGTCGCGGCGCGAGCTCACCTACGAAGCGATGGTCGCGGCCGGGCGCACGAGCTGGACCGTCGGCGATCGCGTGCACGTGTATCGCGCGAGCGGCGGCGCGGCACTGCAACAAGACGACGACCGCCGCGACTACGACGTCGAGCACTACGTGCGCGTCTTGCGCGATACCTATGCGTCGCGGCTCGCGCGCGCGTTCGAGCCCGACGATTTTGCCGCGCTGTTCGACGATCCGGATCAGCTGCGCTTGTTCGCCAAGCCGGTCTCGACCATCCGGCCGATCTTGCGCGCGATTGCTGCGACGACCGACGGATCGCGAAACGGCGAGTGACCGGCGCCCGGGACGATCAACGCCTCGGCGGTGGGTAGCGCGCGCGTGATCGCGTCGACCTGCGCGAGCGTGCCGTACTCGTCGGCGTCGCCTTGCACGACGAGCACCGGCGCCGCGATCGCGGGCAGATAGGCCTCGATGTTCCAGCTGCGAAACCCGGGATCGAGCCAGGCGCGATTCCAGCCCCAGAACGCGCCGTCGACATCGGCGTGATACTTCGCGAGCCTCGGTCGCAGCTCGGCGTACGCGTCGCGCGCGTTCGCGATCGATTCGATCGAGATGTCCTCGACGAACACGTGCGGCGCGATCAGCACGAGGCCGCGTGGACTCACCGCGTGTGAGCCGGCGGCGATGATCGCGATCGACGCGCCGTCGCTGTGACCGACGAGGATCGGGTCGATCACGCGTTCTTCCGCGAGTAGCTCGGGCAATCGCGCCGCTTCGTCGTGCATGTACGTCAGCGGCCTGGGCACCGCAACCGGCGGCGAGTTGCCGTAGCCCTGGCGCGAATAGACGAGCGCGGGGCGGCCGAGCTGGTCGGGCACGTCGCGCCATTGCGCGATCGAGCCGAGCCCTTCGTGGAGCAACACGAGCTCGGGGCCACCGTCGCGCGGCGGCCCGAACCACTTACGCTCGACCCGCATCGCGCAGCTTGAACCGCTGGATCTTGCCGGTCGCGGTTTTCGGCAACTCGGTCACGAACTCGATCCAGCGCGGATACTTGTACGGCGCGAGGTGATCCTTGACGAACGCTTTGAGCTCGTCGGCCGAGACGTCGGTCCGTTGCACGACGAACGCCTTCGGCTTGATCAGCCCGTCTTTGTCTTCGGCGCCGACGACCGCCGCCTCGAGCACCGCAGGATGCGCCGCGAGCGCGGACTCGACCTCGAACGGCGAGACCCAGATCCCGCCGACCTTGAGCATGTCGTCGGCGCGGCCCGAGTACGTCCACGTGCCGTCGGCGTTGTGAATGTACTGGTCGCCGGTGCGTGTCCACGGGCCGTGAAACGTCGCGACGCTGCGTGCGCGATCGCTCCAGTAGCCGATGCAGCTCGTCGGGCCGCGCACCCACAGCGCGCCTTCACCGTCGACTCTACGACCGTCGTCGCCGCGCAGCTCGAGCTCGTAGCCCGGTACCGGCGTGCCGGTCGTGCCGTAGTTGATCGCGCCCGGGCGATTGCTCAAGAAGATGTGCAGCATCTCGGTCGAGCCGATGCCGTCGAGGATGTCGCTGCCGGTGCGCTCGCGCCAGCGCTCGCCGACGTGCTTGGGCAACGCTTCGCCCGCAGAGGTCGACACGCGCAGCGGGCCGACCGCGTCGCGCGTCAGGCCCGGATCGGCGAGCAGCTGCGCGAACAGCGTCGGCACGCCGCCGAAGATCGTCGGCCGATGCTCGCGCATCACGCGCAACACGGTCGCGGGGCTCGGCCGATCGGCGCACACGATCGACGTCGCGCCGACGGAGAACGGAAACGTCAGCGCGTTGCCGAGGCCGTATGCGAAGAACAGCTTCGCCGCCGAGTACACGCGATCGTCGGGCTGGATGCCGAGGATCGGGCGCGCGTAGAGCGCCGCCGTCAGGATCGGCGAGCCGTGCACGTGCATCGCGCCCTTCGGTTTCCCCGTCGAGCCCGACGAGTACAGCCAGAACGCGACATCGTCGGGCGTCGTGTCGGCGGCCTTCGCGATCGGCTCGGCGGCATCGACGCGGGCGCGCCACTCGGTCTCGATCGTGTGAGCGTGGGAGATTTTGCCCGCCAGCGAGTCGCCGACGAGCACCGCCTTCGCGCGCATGTCGCGCAGCATGTACTCGTAGTCATGCGGCGTGAGGTTCGTGTTGAGCGGCACCGGCACGGCACCGAGCTTGATCGCGCCGAGGAATGCCGCGATCCAGTCGGCGGAGTCGAGCATCACGATCGCGACGCGCTGCTCGGGCAGCACGCCCATCGCGGCGAGCGCGCCGGCCGATCGATCGGCGCGCTGTTGCAGCTGCGCGTACGTGGTGCTGCCGCGATCGTCGATCACCGCGATGCGATCGCCGCGGCCTTCGATGACGTGGCGATCGAGCAGATCGACCGCGGCGTTGTAGTTGCGTGGCAGCTCGACGCGCGGCGGTGATTCGCGATCGTCGATCGTCGAGAACATGCTCGAAGCCTATCATCCTACGCTGCGCCCTTCGGCGCGGCTGCGCGCTCGGCATTTCGCCGAGCTTGCTAAACCCCGGGCGCGATCGCGCACGTGCCCGCCGCGAAGTTGCACACGCACGGCGCGCCGCTGCAGACGTCGGTGACCATGCCGCCCGGCGCCAAGAATGCTTTGATCTGCTGCTCGGCGGGCACGAGCTCGCGGATCGTTTCGTGGACACCGTTGTCGCTGCCCGACGGCGTATCGCCGACCGGCGGCAGCGGCGACGGCGTGATGTCGTATTGCGTGTACGCCGACGTCAGCGGCGCCGATTGCGCGGTGACGCCGTACACCGGCTGCTCGAGATCGAGCCCGGCGACGCCGAGCTCGCGCGCGAGCACGCGGGTCGCGAGGTTCGTGACCTGGGCGTCGCCGATGCCTTCTTGCAGCAAGAGTTGCTTCGTCGTGAGGTCGACGTGCGACGCGAAGCCCGCCGGATCGGTGAAGTCGAACTCGGGCTGGAACAGCGCGACGAGGATCTGCTCGTCGAGCTTGTCGGGCAGGTTGACGTTGAGCAGCGCGAGCAGCTGGTCGAAGTCGAACGAGCGAAACATCAGCAGGCTCCACTCGGCGCCGGGCACGTTGAGCGCGCCGCGCGTCACATCCTGCGCGAGCGCCATGTACGTCGCGCCCTGGATGCCGCCGTCGGAGATGCCGAAGTAGTACGCGGCGCTCCCGTCGATGATCGCAGCGCTGCCGATCGCGAGCGCCGGATCGTCCTTCAGCTTGGTCAGCACGAGCCGCGTCAGCACCTGCGCGTTGACGTGCGCTTGTTGCAAGCGGTCGGTGATGATGTGCATCTGGTTGAAGTCGGGAAACACGGTGCCGGCGATCGTCGGCAAGTCAGCTTGCGACAGGCCGATCCAGTTCGTTCCGATCTGCACCATGCACAAGTACTCGCCGAGCTGGCGCTGGTAGTTGGTCTCGAGCTCGCTCGCGGCATCGCCGAACAAGCCGTGGCCGTAGACCATCACCGGCAGCGGCGACGTCGCGCTGCCGGCGCACGCGGGAATCTCGATCACGAAGTTGGCGCTGCCGAGCGAGCCGCGCAGCATCGGGTTGCCGCTGCCGTCGGTGAGCAGCGTGCCGGTCGTCGTGTCGTCGGTGAGAAACGACGGCACTTGGAACGTGCCGATGAGCTCGCGAATGCGCTGGGCGTCGCTGCCGGTATCGGTCTCTTTCGTGATCGTCCACGTCAACGAATCGGTCATGGCGAGCGCCGTGCTTACCATCCCGAACAAGTGGCTCGTCGAATCGCCGTCGCTCGCCGTCGTGACATCCCACGCGAGCGTGAGCGAGCTACGCGACACGCCGGCGGTCTCGAGCATCGCGAAGATGGTCTCGTAGTTATCGGCGAGCGGTGCGAGCGCGGCGTTGAGCTGGGTCTTGTCGCGCAGCGCGGCGAAGCCCGGCGCGTCGAGCGGTGCGCCGGAGGCGTCGTTCAAACCGACGAGCGCGATCACGTAGCGCGTCGACGGCTGCAGCCGCGCCATCGGGTGGATCAGCAGCGCCTGGCGATCGCCGGAGCCGGCGTTGACATCGAGCTCGGCGAATAGCGGCACGCGCGTGCCGGTCGCGAAGTCCATGATCTGGACGTGCGACGTCGCGGTGACCGATTGATCGATCGCATCCGCGGTCGGCAGCAGTGACGCATCGACGCCCTTCGCGAAGTAGACGACGAACGGCGTCGATGGCGAGAACCCGTCGTGGGTGTTCAACCGATCCGGCGACAGCGTGATCCCGCGCGGATTCGGCAGCACGCCGTCGGGGATCGCGACCTGGCCGGTCGCGCTTTGAAAGAACGACGTCGGATACGGCGTGACGCAATCGTCGCCGATCAGCGGATTGCAGCCCGGCATCGGCTCGGGCGGTCCCGACGACGAGCCACACGCGACGACGAATGCAAGCGCGGTCAAACAACGCACGCGACGAGTATGCACGCGCGACCCGCGGTCGTCGTGCAAACGGTTGTTTGCACCCGTCAGTGCGGTTCGATGCTCGAGAGCACCTTGCGCAAGTTCTTGAGCGAGACCGGCTTGACGATGTGCATGTCGAACCCGGCGTCGGCGGCGCGCTGGCGATCGTCGGGCTGGCCGTAGCCGGTCATCGCGATCAGGCGAGGCGAGTTGCCGTTCATCCGCGCGCGAACCTGGCGCGCGACCTCGTAGCCGTCGATGCCGGGCAGGCCGATGTCGACGAGCGCGACGTCGGGGTGCTTCGCGAGCACGAGATCGAGGCCGGCGAGCCCGTCGGGCGCGGTCTGCACGTCGTGATGAAACTGGCTGAGTGCGTCGGCGAGCGTCTCGCGCGCGTCGTCGTTGTCTTCGATCAAGACGATGCGCAGCGCGCTCGGCTCGATGCCCGGAATCGTGTCCTCTTCGACCGGCGCGACGAACTCTCGCTCGTCGGGCGCGATCGGCAGCTGGATCAGGAACGTGCTGCCTTTGCCTTCGCCGGCGGATTCGGCGGAGACCGTGCCGCCGTGGAGCTCGACGAGCTGGCGCACGACCGCGAGACCCAAACCCAGGCCGCCGCGCGAGCGATCGATCGACTGCTTGCCCTGCACGAATACATCGAACACGTGCTGCTGCATCTCGGGTGACAGCCCGATGCCGTCGTCGGTCACTTCGAGAAACGCGTGACCACCCGCGCGCGACACGCCGACGCGAATGTTGCCGCCGCGCGGCGTGTACTTGATCGCGTTGGTGACGAGGTTCGCGATCACCTGCTCGAGCCGCACGAGATCGCCGGTGACGACGATCGGCGAATCGGGCACGTCGAGCTCGAGGCGATGGCCCGACGCGCGGATCTCTTCGGCGAGCGCCTGCGTGCAGCGCAGCGCGAGATCGCGCAGATCCACGCTCGCGTGCTCGATCGAGACCTTGCCGCGCTGCAGCCGCGCGACGTCGAGCAGGTCGCCGACGATGCGATCGAGCGTCGCCGATTGGCGGTTCAAGACTTTGAGGTGATGGTCGAGCGTCGCCGGGCGGCGATCGCGCTGGATCACGGCGAGCGCGCTGGTCACCGCGGCGAGCGGGTTGCGCAGCTCGTGGCCGAGCATCGCCAAGAATTCGTCGCGCACCCGGATCGAGGCGCGCAGCTCGTCGGCGAGCGCTTGTGCGCGGCGCTCGGCGTTGCGCAGCCGGAGCAGCGAGCGCAGCGTCGCGACGAGCTCGGCGGCCTCGTACGGCTGCGCGAGATAACCGTCGGCGCCGGCGTCGAGGCCGCGCACCTTGTTCTTCGTCGCGACGAACGTCGCCGACGTCAGCAGCACGATCATCGGCGCGCTCTTCGGATTGCCTTTGATGCGCCGGCAGATCTCGAAGCCGTCGACATCGGGCAGCTGGACGTCGAGCACGGCGACGTCGAAGTCGCCGGTATCGATCGCGGCGAGCGCGTCGTAGCCGAACGCGACCGACGTGACGTCGTAGCCTTCGCGCCGCAGCATCTCTTCGTTGACGTATCGCGGGATCTCGCGATCGTTGACGTTGATCACCCGGACGACGCGCTCGCTCACGTGTGCGCTCCTGCCGCGGTCGTGCGCAGCGCATCGCGGATCCGGTTGATCGCGAGCTCGCGCGACAGATTTTGCTTCGAGATCACCGATGACGCCTCTGCGAGCAGGCGTTTCTGGTCGATCGCGTCGAGCACGTGCGAGGTCACGACGACGACGGGGATGCTGCGCGTGCGCGGATCCGCCTTGAGATCGTCGATCACGTCGAAGGCGGTCGAGCCGCCGAGCAGGAAGTCGAGCAAGATCACGTTTGGATGCTGCTCGCGTGCAAGCTGCACGCCGTCGGCTCCGTTCGAAGCCTCGAACAGCTTGTACGGCGTGCCTTCGAGGTGGCGGCTGATGATGTAACGCGCGCGTTCGTCGTCATCGATCACGAGCACGCGCGTGGTCGGCGTGCGCTCCGAAAGCTCGCGCAGCTTGCGCAGCAAGCGATCCTGATCGATCGGCTTGAGCCAGAACTCGTCGGCGCCTAGCGCGCGCGCCTTGTCCTCGCGATCCGTGATCGTCACGACGAGCACCGGGATGTCCTGCGTTTGCGGGCTGTTCTTGAGCTCGGCGAGAAAGCTCCACGACGAGTCGCCCTCGAGCATCACGTCGAGGACGATCGCCGCCGGGCGGTGATCTTTCATGAGCAGCCTCGCGTCTTCGATCGTGCGCGCGGGCAGCACGTGAAATCCCGCCATCACGAGGTAACGCTCGTAAAGGAACAGTGAGTGCCGATCGTCCTCGACGACGAGCACCGACGTCGCGCCGGGCGACTTCTGCCGGCTGCGCTCGACGAGCGCGCGCATCTCCTGCGCCTCTTCGTGACGCGCCGGAATGTCGAGCGTGAACGTCGAGCCTTTGCCGAGCTCGCTATCGACGAGCAGCACGCCACCGAGCCGCGTCGCGAGCTTGCGCGCGAGCGGCAAGCCGAGCCCGGTGCCTTTGAGCTGCTGTTGCAAGTGGTTCTCGATCTGGCCGTACTCTTCGAACACGCGCTCGTGATCCTCCGGCGCGATGCCGATGCCGGTATCGACGACGCGGATCATGATGCGCTCGCCGGTGTGCTCGGCGGTGACGCGCACTTCGCCGCGCTCGGTGAACTTGATCGCGTTCGAAACCAGGTTGCGCACGATCTGCGACAGCTTCGAGCGGTCGGTCTCGAGCTCGATCAGCGCGCCGGCCGGCTCGATGATCTCGAGCTCGATCGGCACGCCGGCGGGCACGAGCGGCCGCAACACGCCGCGCATCGACGCCAAGAAGCTCTGGAGGTCGAAGCGCTCGACGCGCAGCTGTTGTTGATCGGCGTCGAGCTTGCCGAGATCGAGCACGTCGTTGACCAGGCCGAGCAGATCTTCCGCGCTCGATCGGATGAAGCGGACCTGCTTGTCTTGCTCGGGGGCGAGCCCACCGTCGACGCCGCTCGACAACAATTGCGTGAGCCCGAGGATCGAATGCAGCGGCGTGCGCAGCTCGTGCGACAGGTTTGCGACGAGCCGGCCTTTGATCTCGGTGTCGTGCTGCGCCTGATCCGCTTTGTCTTGGAGCTCGGCGAGCAGCGCGGTGATGCCCTGGTGCGAGTCCGACAGCTCGCGGTTGCGCGTGACGAGCTCGTTGCGCTGTCGCGTCACGGTGCGGTTGAGATCGACGGTCTCGCTGACGAGCCGATTGACGTGATCGAGCGCCGCGAGCATCGTATCCGAGACGATGCAGCCGAGCATCAGCCGGCCGTGCTCGCTCGGCATCGCGACGAACGACACGGTGACGGTCTTGCCGCGCGCTTCGAACGCGAGCTCGCAGCCGTCGACACGTGCGGTTCGACTGTCGTCGAGCAGCGCCATCGCTTTGTGCTCGCAGCCGGGCGCGACGCGGTTCGGCAGCGAATCGCCGGCGCGCAACCCGAGCAGCCGCTCGGCGCGGTCGTCGGCGTACGTGATCGTGCCGGCAACGTCGCACGCGAGGTGGAGCTCGCGGCTATCGGCGTGAAGCGCGGCGAACGAGATCGTCATCCGAGTGCTCCGGCGGCAGCGGCGAGATAGCCGGCGGGGACCGGCGTGAGCTGCGGCAACCGCGCGCCGAGCTCGTGGCCGATCCGGTCGAGCACGCCGCGCGTCGTCGTGGCGCCGTGCAGCGTCGCGGCGAACGTCGCGTAACCCGCGAGCCACGTCGGTTGCGCGAATGCGAGCGAGTCGCTGAGATACGACAGCACGTGCTCGGCAAGCAGGCTGTCGCTGCCGATCGCACGCGACACGTCGGCGCGGGCGAGATCGATCGCGCCGGCATCGCCGGTCGTGTGATTGAGCGTGTGCGCGCCGGCGTGAAGCACGGCGATCGCGCGGCCGCGCTCGGGCCAGCCTTCGGCATCGATCGCCGCGGCGAGCCGCGTGAAGTTCTCGGCCAAGTGGCGCGAGCACATGCCGCGCGAGCACAGCACGTCGCGCAACCACCGCGCGTACGTCGTGAACACGCGGTGATCGTCGGCGGCGAGCGCTTGCACGAGGTACTGGACGTGAAACGTGCCGTCTTGCTTGGTATGGCGCGCGCCGCGCTCGCCGAAGCGCGCCTGCCAGAACGGATCGGCCCACATCTCCTCGAACACGCGATCGGTCAACCGCTGTGCGGCTTCGCCGAGCAACTGACCGATCGACTCGCTCATTCGACCTTCGTGACCGTGCGTGCAACGGCGATGACTTCTTCGGGCGTCGCGCCGGCCGCGACGATCTCGAGCTGGTCGGCGAGGTGCGGCGACCACTCGAGCGCGTGACCGCCGACGAGGATCGGCAACGCCGGATGGTCGCGACGCACGCGCTGGACCGCGCCGCGCAGCGCGCCGACGTTCGGCGTCATCGTCACCGAGAGCGCGAGCGCATGCGGGAGATGGTCGGCGAGGGCGCGCAGCAAGTGATCGGTCGGCAGATCGGCGCCGTAGAACCGCACGTCGAAGCCGCCGTGATCGAGATAGTCGGCGACGAGCCGCGCGGAGAAGTCGTGGTGCTCGCCCTCGACGCACGCGACCGCGATCGTCTTGCCGTTGCGCGGCGACGGCTGCACGAACTCGAACAACCGCGCCATCACGACCTGCGAGATGCCGGTCGCGCGATGCTCGTCCGCGACCGTGATGCGGTTGTGCTGCCAGAGCCGGCCGATCTCGCGCTGCGCCGCGCGGATCACGCGCGCTTGCAGATCGATCACACGCGCACCGCGCACGACGCCATCGTCGACGACGACGCGCATCGCCTCGTTGCGATCGCCGGCGAGCTGCGCGGCGACGAAGCGCTCGGTCAAGCGCGCGTAATCGATCGCAGCGTTCACGCTTGGGCCTCGCGGAAGCCTCGGAACGGCCGCGGCGGCTCGCGTGCGGGCTCGTCGAGCCAATCGATCAGTGCCTGGAACATCGCGCGCGCCGCGGCGATCGCGGCGTCGGCATCGCCACGCGCGGTCTCGCAGATCGTCACGAAGCGCTTCCACATCGGCCCGGTCCGTTCGCCATAGCCGGCCAAGAACGCGGTGGGCACGGCGGGAATTCGCAGCCGCGAGCGCACGAACGCGCCGCCGAGCGTCGAGCCTTCGATCACGTACGCGGCGCCGAGACCGCGTGCGATCCCGCCGACATCGGGGATCTTGCAATGCGGCTCGCCTGGCACAGCGCCGAGGCATGCAAGATCTGCGCGGAGTAGGGGCGATTTGCGGCGCGCGGGCGCATCGAAGCCGACGGCGGCCAGCTCGGTGTGATCGGCAAGCGCCGCTTCGACCGCGGCGTGCACGCCATGCATGCGATCGAGGAACCGCACGTACGTGGCCACGGTCGCGTCGTCATCGAGGATTCGCACGTGACGTTCTGCGGCGGCGTGAAGATCGAGCGTCGCCGTTCGAAGGCTTCGTACAGACAGCTCGGTCACGTCTCGTAGTCTATGAAACGGGGCAGCGCGTTCAAGCGTGCGTATGCAGCGCACGCTGTGGCGTTAGCGCACGCTTTTAGAAGCGCTTCTGGAAGAAGGCGACGTCGTGCCAGGCGCCGAGCTTGAACCCGGCCTCGGCGACGACGCCGACCGACGTGAACCCGAGCCGCTCGTGCAGCGCGATGCTCGCGGGATTCGGCAGTGCGATTCCGGCGATCGCCGAGCGAAACCCGCGCGCGGCGCACGCGTCGAGCAGCGCCGAATACAGCTGCGTGCCGATGCCGCGACCTCGCGCATCAGGCGCGACATACAAGCCGAGCTCGCAGGTCCACTGATACGCCGCACGCGCGCGCCATGCGCCGGCTTTGGCGTACGCGATCGCACCACCGTCATCTGCAACCAGCCACGGAAACCGCCCGCTCGCGTGCTCGCGCAGCTCGGCCTCGGTCACCGGCTCGTACGCGAAGTGGATCGCCGAGGTCGCGATGTAGTGGTTCGTGATCGCGGCGAGCGCGGTGAAGTCGTCGTCGCGCGGCTCGCGGATGGTCACGATTTGCCCATCGCGGCGACGCACATCTTCGCGTAGAGGTCGCGAAACAAGTTGCGCGGATCGGTGAGCTGTTTGACGGCGTCGTAGTTCTTGCGATTGAAGATCTGCCAGAACTCGGCCTCGGGATAGTAGTTGTGCGAGATCAGCGTCTTGATCCCGCCGAGCTCGCGCAGCTTCTCTTCGATCACGCGATGCGCGTTGCGCTCGCCGGTCTGGCGCATGCCGTAGATCGCGATGTCGAGGAACAAGTCGTCGCCGAGCTGCTTCCAGTAATCGTCGGCGAGCCACTCGTAGTCGTGCACGCGGCGATACGGCACGACCCACAGCGGATAGAACGCGAATTCGCGGTCGTACCAGCCCATGAATTCGTCGACCTTCGAGAACGGCACGAACGTATCGAGCGTGACCGTCGGTTTGTCCTTCGCGAGCGCCCAGTGCAGCTTGTCGCCGAGCGCGAGCCACTGCGACGACGCCATCAGCCTGCCGAACACCAAGCGGCCGAGCCACGACTTCGGCCGTACGTTCGTGACGCCGCGATCGTAGCGAAAGAAGTAGTCGGGCGTGGTCAGGAAGTCTTCGCTGCGCGTCGCGGTGCTCCGGTAGTAGATCTTCATCCACGAGTAGTCGCTCGTGTACGGCGCGCGCTCGATGAAGTTGCCGAGCGCGAGCACGTAGAGGTCGCGCGCGTGGATGATGCCGTCCATGAAGTCAACATCGCGCGTCTCGTAGTGACGGCGGATCGACGCGAGATACGCGGCGAGCGTGGCGTGCTTCTCGTACGTCAGGTGCACGAACGGCTTCGCCGGGACGAGCTTGAACGTCAGCTTCGTCAGGATACCGAGCGTGCCGAACGCGCCGTGCACCATCTGGAACACGAGCGCGTGGTCGTTGTCGGGCGTGCAGGTCAGCACGTCGCCGGTCGCGGCGACGACCTCGTACTCGAGGCAGGTATCGTGAAAGCCGCCGTGGACGAACGACATCGACTCGATCGAGCAGCCGGCGACCGCGCCGCCGATCGTGATCTCCTTGAGCTCCGGCACGACGATCGGCACGAGGCCGTGCGCGAGCGTCGCGGCGACGAGATCGACGAACGTGACGCCGGATTCGGCGACGCAGATCCGGCGCTCGGGATCGATCTCGAGGATCTCGGTGAGGTCGCTGATGTCGATCTTCGCGTCGTGGCGCCGCAGGTCGCCGGCTTTCGGGACCTGATGCGAGACGGCTTTCTTGCGCAGCGATACCGGGCGCGAGCCGTCGTGCGCGCGAAGCTGTTGGACGATGCGTGCGACCTTGGCAGCGTGGCGATCCACGCAGACGTTTTACTGGATCGTGACGGCTTTCGTCGTCCACACCGGCGTGTGATTGCCGCGCGGGCCGGTGAACGACGGATCTTGGCCGGGCAACCACACCGCGGCGTAGCTCGGATCGGCGCTCGGTGTCGCCGACGGATCGATCGCGACGGCCGCGAACCACAGCTGCGGCTTCGTCACGTCGCTGCCGGCGCCCGATTGCAGCGACAGGCCGTACGCGCGGCGCGACGAGAACGCGACCCAATAGAGCTGCTTGCCGCGGAACGTGCCGTGGTCGGGGCTCCAGCGCGGCCACGAGTTGGTGACGACGGGGCTCGCGCCGCCGTTCGCGTTGGTCAGCGCGATCGGCGTACCACCGGCGGTCGGCACCATCATCAGCGTCGCCGAGATGTCGTTGTAGCCGTCGCACGCGCCAAGGCCCCAACCTTGCGCGGCCGTGTTCGGCGGCCCCGCGCAGCTCGATTGATCGAACACGACGAAGTCATCGTCGTCGCTGATCGCCGGGTAGTAGCTGGTCAGCCCGTCGACGCGCGGCACCAAGATCGATGCCGTGCTCGTGGCCTGCGTGCCGTC
>DASXEF010000002.1:0-1790 GCA_036490255.1 Kofleriaceae bacterium | reverse complement strand
ATCGAGCTCGACCGCGACGTCGCGGTCAAGCTGTTGCACCCGCACCTCGCCGGCGAGGGCAAGCAAGGCGCGCTCGATCGGTTCTTCCACGAGGCGCGCGTGATGGCGTCGCTGCGGCACCCCAACGTGGTGTCGGTGCTCGATCTCGACGAGGCGTCGCGGCGCATCGTGATGGAGCTCGCGGCCGGCGGCACGCTGCGCGACGTGCTGCGCGACCGCGGCCGGCGCTCGCTGCGCCGGTCGATCGAGCGCCACGGCCAGATCCTGAGCGCGCTCGCGGCGGCGCACCGGCGCGGCATCGTGCACTGCGATCTCAAGCCCGGAAACTTGATGTTCCGCCGCGACGGCGATGCGCCCGGCGTCGAGATCATGCTCGGCGACTTCGGCGTCGCGCATCTCCCCGACGCCACCGGCGCGGTCGCCGCGATCACGCGCCGCGCCGAAGCGATCGGCACGCTCGCATATATGGCGCCCGAGCAGCGCCGCGGCGAGGTCACGCCCGCATCCGACGTCTATGCGAGCGGCGTCGTGCTCTACGAGATGTTCACCGGCCGCGCGCCGTGGTCGCGCGAAACGGTGGTGGTCGGCACGCGTCGCGCGAGTGACTTCCAGCTGCCGCGCCACATCTTCGCCGATGCGCCGTCGCTCACCGACGAAGTTCAGGCGCACCTGGATCATCTGGCCGATCCAGATCCGACGAAGCGCCCGACGACGATGCAGGCGCTCAACGAATCGCAGCGGCTGCGCGAGCGGATCATCGCCGCCGGCGCTGCGTGATAACGTCGCCGCATGCGGGCGTGGTTCGTGATGGTCGGGCTCGTCGTCGCGTCGTGTGATCGGGGTGCGCCGCCCGCACCCTCGCCACCGCCGGTGCCGATGGCGGTGGTGCCCGACGATCCGCCGGCCATCGCCGTGCTCGAAAGCGGTGCGTTCCCGCGCCAGCTGCAGCTCGCAGCTTGGACCGACGGCGCGATCCTCACCGGCGATCATTCCGGTCGCATCGACCCGGCTCGCGTGGCCGCGATCACGTCACGAGCGTGCGATCGTTTGCACGACTTACCGCTCGCTGCGATGTTTGGATCGGCAGTCGACGCACCCTATACGTGGTTCTACGTGCGCTGCTCCGAAGGCGTTCGCACCGTCATGGTCGTCGATCGTCCGTTCGCCAACGTCGTCGATGGCTCCGAGCCGTTGTTACCCGCAACGGTCACGTCGCTCGCGCGTGATC
This sequence comes from Kofleriaceae bacterium, assembly GCA_036490255.1. Taxonomy (GTDB): domain Bacteria; phylum Myxococcota_A; class Polyangia; order Haliangiales; family Haliangiaceae; genus JABFXX01. The sequence continues at coordinate 562 of DASXEF010000002.1, read as the reverse complement.
TCGCGCCGCTTGTGCTCGAAGCACACGACCCTTGGCAACCGGGTGTGGTTCGCGTCGCGATCCACACGGATGATTCGCCGCACGACGCGTTGCCGTGGCCCGCAGATCTTCCCGTGCCGCCGTTTCCCGCGTTCGAGCTGCCGGGCTCGGCATGGTCCGAGCTCGAGCCACTCGAGGGTCACACCATCGAGCTCGGCGGCAGGTCGGTCTACACGAAGCTGACGCTGTGGTTTCGCGGCCAGCGCGAAGTCGACCGCGTCACCGGCTACGGTTGGTCGGACGACGATAAGCCACGCGTGCCCTTCAAGCCTGCTACTCGTCTTTGACCGGCGTCGCCTTCAGCGCCGCCTTGCCGTCCTTGACGTAGACGGTAAAGCGCACCTCGCGACAGCCGGTCTTCGCCATCAGATCGTCGCGGTTCTTGACGAGCTTCTCGGAGAACTTGCCGTACGTCAGGCCGGCCGTCGGCTCGCCGCAGCTCTTCTTGACCTGCACGAACTGGTCGTAGACCTGCTTGAAGTACGGATCGATGCTCGGCTCGTTCGCCGGCGCCAAAATGTCG
>DASXEF010001033.1:0-9089 GCA_036490255.1 Kofleriaceae bacterium | reverse complement strand
AGATGCCGCTTTCACTCGGCAAGCCCAAATCGACAGCAATTGAACTCCCGGAAAGGCCTGCGCAACGGGAGCGTGACGCGCCGGTTGGAGATGCCGAAATCCGTCTCTCCGATCACGAGCTTGACACCCTTCCAGCCGTTCTGTATCGATCGCGTCCCGTTCAACCGGAGAGATTGCCGTGAAGCGTACGTACCAGCCGCATAACAAGAGCCGAAAGCGCACGCACGGCTTCCGCGCCCGCAAGAAGACCCGTGGTGGTCGTGAAGTGTTGCGCCGTCGCCGCGCGAAAGGTCGCAAGCGGATCTCGGTGACGATCGCGAAGAAGTAGCGCCGATTGCAAATCGCGAAGGAGATGAGGCTCCGCCGACGAGCCGACTTCGTGAGCGTGCAATCGCAAGGCATGAAGCTGCATGGGCGTCACGTCTTGGCGCTCGCCCGCAAACGCAATGAGCCCTTGCTGCCCGGCCGGCTGGGACTCACGGTGACCAAAAAGGTTGGAAACGCGGTCGTTCGAAATCGGATCAAGCGCATGTTGCGCGAGTGGATGCGGCTGCATGGCTGGGTACCGATGGGCTGGGACATGGTCCTGGTTGCCAAGGACTCGGCGGCGCGGCAGCTTCACCCCGACGACTTCGCACCCGACCTGACCCGAATCCTGCGCCAGCTATGACCCGCCAGCTCTCCGCCATCGTTCGTCGTCTTCATGCGGCGCTGGTCTGGAGCGTGTTGTTGCCGGTCGCGATTTATCGCCGCGTGCTGTCGCCGATGAAGCGCGTCCCGACGTGTCGGTTCCTGCCGACGTGCTCGGAGTACGCGCAGCTCGCCGTGCGCGAGCGCGGCATCGTCGTCGGTGGCTGCTTGGCGATGTGGCGCATCCTGCGCTGCAACCCGTTGTGTCGCGGCGGCTACGATCCGGTACCGCACTGCGCTCACTGCAAGGACACGTAATGCAGGATCAAGGTAAGCGACTTCTGTTCGCGGTAGCGCTGATGCTCGGCGTGCTGCTTCTCTGGCAGAAGCTGTTTCCGTCGGCGGAACCGCCGAAAGATGCCAAGGGCAGCGGCGCCGGCTCGGCGGGATCCGGGTTCGTCGTGCCGACCAGCAACGCGAACAAGCCGACCTCGCCGGTCGGGTTCTCCGAGCAGCTCGCGCCCGCGCCGGGCACGACGATCGAGCTGAAGTTCGCGAAGTTCACCGCGACGTTCTCGAGCACCGACGGCACGCTCAGCGGCTGGCACCTCGCCGATCCGCGCTACGAGAAAGACGCGACGCACGGCGAGATGATCCCAGCGCAAGGCGCGGATTTTCTCGTCGGGTTCACGAAAGATTCGACGTTCAAGCTGCCGAAGCATGCGCAGTGGATCGGCGAAAAGATCTCGGACCATCAGGTCACGTACAAGCTGTCGACGCCCGACCTCGACGTCACGAAGGTGTTCGACATTTCGCCCGAGGCGTTCGAAGTGCGGCTCACGGTCACCGTGCAACCGCACCTCGTGGCCGGCAAAGAAGCCCACGAGGCGCTCGCGATCACGTCGTTCCAGCTGCAAGACCCGAAGGTCGACAGCAGCGGTAGCTCGCGCATTCAAGCGCGCGTGTGGATGTCGTCGACGATGCGCAACGGTGCGATCGTTCAGACCGACGTCAAAGACGTCATCGAGCATCCGCGGCTCGAGTCCAACATCCAGTGGACCGGCTTCGAGCATCCGTACTTGCTCGTCGGGTTCGCGCCGAAGCCGAACGGCGGCTCGGTCGACAAGCACACGTACGCGAGCGACGCCGGCTTGATGGAGACCGACGTGGTCTTCCAGGCGACGATGTTCAAGTCGGGCGACTCACCGATGTCGCGCGAGCTCGTCGCGTTCCTCGGACCCAAGAACCTCTATCAGCTGCGCGATGCCGATGCTGCGGCCGGCTTCGCGACCGGATTCCTCGCGACGATCGATCTCGGCTGGTTCGGGTTCATTAGCAAGCCGCTGCTGTGGTTGCTGATCCAGCTGCAGGGCATCTTCGGCAACTGGGGCCTCTCGATCATCATGCTGACGGTGATCGTCAAGCTGCTGACGCTCTACTGGACGACCAAGTCGATGCGCTCCATGAAGGAGATGGCGATCCTCGGTCCGAAGATCAAGGAGCTGCAGGAGAAGTACAAGGACGACAAGCAGCGCCAGCAGACCGAGACGTGGGCGCTCTACAAACAAAACGGCGTGTCGCCGGTCGCCGGCTGCTTGCCGATGTTCCTGCAGATGCCGATCTGGATCGCGCTGTACCGCACGCTGTCGTCGGCGGGCGAGCTGTACCACCAGTCGTTCTTCCCGGCGTGGATTCCCGATCTGACCGCGACCGATCCGACGCACGTGCTCACGTTCGTGCTCGTCGCCGCGATGTTCGTGCAGGCGCGCCTGACGCCGCAGACGGTCGATCCGTCGCAGCGCTCGACGCAGGTGATGATGCAGTACGGCATGCCGCTGATGTTCGGCGCGATGTCGTGGGTGTTCCCGTCGGGCCTGTCGCTCTACATGCTGACGAACACGTGCCTGCAGGCGCTGCACTCGCTCTACATCAACAAGTTCGACAAGAAGAGCATGGCGCTCGCTGCACAGCTGCGTGAGAACCAGATCGCTGCGCTCGCCGCGAAAAAGGCGAAGAACGCGAACCCGACCAAGGGCGACGTCAAGCCCGACGCGAAGCCGATCGAAGCTTCGTCCAAACCAGCAGACGACGATGCCGCCCCGGCGATCGCGTCGAAACCGGCCGGTGCCCGCCCCGGGCAAGGCCAGAAGAAAAAGAAGGGCCGACGCTAAATGGAGGCAGCAGTGAGCCAACAAACGACGGATCGCGAGGATCTCGCCGAGAAGGCGAGCGACTTCTTGCTCGGCGTGCTCGAGCGGATGGGCATCTCCGCGGACATCGACATCAAAGAAGATCAAGACCGCACGGTGCTCGAGATTCAGACTGCCGACACCGAGCTCGTGATCGGTCGCCGCGGCGTCGTGATCGATGCGCTCCAGCACCTCGTCAACAAAGCCGTGTTCAAAGAGCGCGGCGACAAAGATCGTGACAAGGAGCGCGGCGAGCGCGGCAAGCCGTTGATCGTCGATGCGGGTGGCTTCCGCGACAAGCAGATCGAGCGGCTGCGATCGCTCGCGCAGAAGATGTCGGCGCAGGCGCTCGAGACCAAGCAGATCGTCGCGCTGCAGCCGATGACGCCGCACGATCGCCGCATCGTGCACATGGCGATCTCGGAGATCGCGGGCCTGACGACGCGCAGCGAGGGTGAAGGCGAAGACCGCCACATCCTGATCATTCCGCCCGGCGCCGAGTAGTGGAGATCGACGCCGACACGATCGCGGCGATCGCGACCGCGGCCGGCGTCGGTGGTGTTGGAATCGTTCGGATCAGCGGTCCACAGGCGATCGCGATCGCGGATGCGATGGTCGGCCACCCGCTCGACCGCAGCGTGCGTGTCGGCTGGGCGCACGATCGCGCCGGCGTGCGCGTGGATCAGGTGCTCGCGTTTGCGATGCGTGCGCCGGCGTCGTTCACGGGTGAAGATGTCGCCGAGCTGCACGGCCACGGCGGTCCAGAGAACCTCGCACGCTTGCTCGCCGCAGTGGTCGAGCGTGGCGCACGGCTCGCGGAGCCCGGCGAGTTCACGCGGCGTGCGGTGCTCAACGGCAAGCTCGATCTCGCCCGCGCCGAAGCATTGCTCGACGTGATCCATGCCGGCAGCGAGCGCGCGTGGCGCCAGGCGCAGCACAACCTCGGCGGCACGCTCGGCGTCACTGCGGCGGCGCTCGAAGCGCGCGTGTTGTCGCTGCTCGCCGAGATCGAAGGGCGCATCGACTTTCCCGAAGAAGGCATCGCGGCTGCCGACGCGAACGCGATCGAAAGCGAGCTCACCGCACTCGAGCTCCGCGTGCGCGAGCTGGCGAGCGGGTTTCGCCACGCGCGCGCCGTCCAGCGCGGCATCACGATCGCGCTCGTCGGCGCCGTCAATGCCGGCAAGTCGTCGTTGCTCAATGCGCTCGTCGGACGCGAACGCGCGCTGGTCGCCGCCGAGCCCGGCACGACGCGCGATTACCTCGAGGTCGCGACGACGTGGGACGGCATCGCGGTCACGCTGATCGACACGGCCGGGACGCGATCGGCCGCCGATCCGATCGAAGCACGCGGCATCGCGCTCGGTGAACGTCGCGTCGCCGAGGCCGACGTCGTCGTGATCGTCGATGATGGTTCGAGCTCGCCGGCGACGTACGGCGATCGCGAGCTGCAGGTGCGCTCGAAGATCGATCTCGCGCCGGCTCCCGCGGGCACGCTCGGCACGTCGGCGCGAACCGGTGCCGGGCTCGACGAGCTCATGCGGCGCGCGCTCGCGATCGCAGGCGTCGCCGCACGTGAGGGCAGCGAGGACGCGCTGGTGACCACGGAGCGCCAGCACGGCCTCGTCGTCACTGCGGGCGATGCGCTGGCCGCCGCGCTCGTACAATGGCGCGGCCCGCAGATCGGCGAGGTGATCGCGCTGGAGCTACGCCAGGCGGCCGCGGCGCTCGCTCGGTTGCGCGGTGTCGAGGTCGGTGATCGCGTGCTCGACGAAGTGTTCGCGCGCTTCTGCATCGGGAAGTGAATGGCTATAGTCCGCGCGTGAGCCTCGACGAAGACGCGCGAGCAGAGCTGGACCGACTGCAAGCGGCACATCGCCTGCGCGTGCCTCGCGTGGTCGACGGTCCGCAGGGCTCGCGCATTCTCGTCGACGGGGTGCACGTGATCGATCTCGCGTCGAACGACTACCTCGGGCTCGCAAATGATCCGCGGCTCGCCGCCGCCGCGCGGACGTCGCTCGACGAAGACGGCGTCGGCGCGGGCGCGTCGCGGTTGATCTCCGGCAATCACCGCCGGCACGTGATGTTGGAGCAAGGCCTCGCGGATTGGCTCGAGCTCCCGCCGGGCTCGGTGCGCGCATTCGGCTCGGGCTACGCGGCGAACGTCGGCGTGCTGTCGGCGCTCGTCGGCTTCGACGATGTCGTGCTCTCCGACGAGCGCAACCACGCGAGCATCATCGACGGCTGCCGGCTCTCACGTGCGAACGTGCGCGTGTTTCCGCATCGCGATCTCGCGGCGCTCGACAAGCTGCTCGACGAGACCGCAGGTAAGAAGCGGATCGTCGTCTCCGAATCGTTGTTCTCGATGGATGGTGATCTCGCGGACATCGTCGGGCTCGCGGCGCTGTGCAAGCGCCACGGCGCTGCCCTGATGCTCGACGAAGCGCACGCGATCGGCACGCGCGGCCCCGAAGGTCGCGGCGAAGCGGCGGCGTGCAACGTCGCGCCCGATGTGCTCGTCGGGACGTGCGGCAAGGCGCTCGGTAGTTACGGCGCGTTTGTCGCGTCGACGCCGGCGATCACCCGGTTGTTGTGGAATCGCGCTCGCTCGCTCGTGTTCTCGACGGCACTTCCGCCGATGGTTTCCGCCGCGACGCTCGCAGCAGTCCAGATCGTGCGCGGCTCGGACGGCGACGCGCGTCGGAAGGCGCTCGCCGACAACGCGCGCGCGTTGCGGGAACGTGTGCCGAAGCTCGGCGGCATCGTCGACGGTGCGATCGCGCCGCTCGTGATCGGCGATGACCTCGCGGTGATGGCGCTCAGCGCGAAGCTGCTCGAGCGCGGCGTGTTCGTGCAGGGAATTCGCTATCCGACGGTCGCCGAAGGCGCCGCACGGCTTCGCGTCAGCCTCGCGTCTAGCCTCGACGCCGATGACCTCGAGCTGGTCGGCACCGCCTTCGATGACGCATTGAGTCAATCATCATGAACCTCGAAGATCTCGATCGTCGCGTGCTCTGGCACCCATTCACGCAAATGCAGGAGTGGGAGCCGCTCGTGATCGCGACGGGCGATGGCAATTACCTCGTCGATCGCGACGGGCGCCGCTACCTCGATGGTGTCGCGTCGCTGTGGTGCAACGTCCACGGTCATCGCCATCCGGTTCTCGACCGGGCGCTACACGCGCAGGTCGATCGCCTCGCCCACTCGACATTTCTCGGGCTCACGCACGAGCCGGGGATTCGCCTCGCCGCTGCGCTGCTCGAGGTCGCGCCACCGTCGCTGCGGCGCGTCTTCTATTCGGATTCGGGCTCGACCGCCGTCGAGATCGCGTTGAAACAGTCGTTTCAATATTGGGCGCTGCGCGGTCGACCGACGAAGCGCAAATTCCTTCGGCTCGGCGACGCCTATCACGGCGACACACTCGGCGCGGTCGGCGTCGGCGGCATCGACTTGTTCCATCGCGTCTTCGGTCCGTTACTCGTGCACAGCATCTCGATTCCGAGCCCCGCAGGAACCGACGGCGCGCGCGCACTCGAGCTACTCGAGCACGAGCTGAAGACGAATAACGACGAGATCAGCGCGTTCATCTTCGAGCCGCTGATCCAAGGCGCTGCTGGGATGCTGGTGCATCCGAATGGCTTCTTGACCGAAGCCGCTAAGCTCTGTCGCCGGCACGACGTTCACGTCATTCTCGACGAGGTCGCGACCGGCTTCGGTCGCACCGGGACGATGTTCGCGTGCGAGCAAGAAGGCGTGCAGCCAGATCTGATGTGCCTCGCAAAGGGCATCTCGGGCGGCTATCTGCCGCTGGCGGCGACCCTCGCGAGCGAGGAGATCTACAGCGCATTCCTCGGCGCACGTTCGGAGCTCAAACACTTCTTTCACGGCCACACGTTCACGGCGAACCCGCTCGCATGTGCGGTGGGCATCGCGTCGCTCGAGCTATTGCAGTCATCGACACTCGCCAACGCGAACGCTCGCGTCTCGACGATCGAGCTCGCGCTGTCACGCGTGGCGACGAGCTCGGCCGTACGAACGGTTCGCCGGCGCGGACTCATGATCGGGATCGAGCTCCATCCTCATGCTGATCCGACGCGTTCGCTCGGCGCGGAGGTCTGCCAGCGGGCTCGTGCTCATGGCGTGATCTTGCGAAACCTCGGCGACGTGGTCGTGTGGATGCCTCCGCTGACGATCACCGCTGACGACATTTCGGTGCTCGAGCACGCGACGTCGGCGGCGATCCGCGAGTCCACGTAGTGCCTCGAGCCTCGGGCTATTTTGTTACGGGCACCGGAACTGGGGTCGGCAAGACATTCATCAGCTGCGCATTGGCGCGCCGGGCTCGCGAGCTTGGCGTGCGTCGTGTTTTGGGCTTCAAACCGATCGAGACCGGCTGCGCTCGCAACGAGCACGGCGTGTTCGTTGGTGCGGATCAAGAGCTCCTGTGCGCTGCAGCTGGCAACTGGCAGACAGGCTTGCTGCGCGGCGTTTATCAGTTCGAACCGCCCGTGGCACCAATCGTGGCAGCCGAGCAAGCGAACATCGAGATCGACGTCGCACGCATTATCTCGACGTTCAGTTCGAGCACGGTCGACTTTGCAGTCGTCGAAGGTGCAGGCGGTTGGCGCGTACCGATCACACACCAAGTTGATATGGCGAGGCTCGCGCAGATGATCGCGTTGCCGGTGGTCGTGGTCGCCGAAGCTACGCTCGGCACCATCAATCACACGTTGCTGACGATCGAAGCCGTCGAACGAGACGGCCAAGCAATCGCCGCCGTGGTGCTCTCACGAAAGCCCGATAGCGCGATCGAGCACGTTTGGGACAATGCAAAGCGCATCTCAGCACGGTGGCCAGGCCATCTGCTGATCGCGTCAGAGCCGCAGGAGCTGGACTCGCTCTTGGCTGATGTTCCACGTGGAACGTCCGGCGATGTTGGCTGAGAAGGTCACTAGCTGCCGATGTTGCACGTGGAACGTCGGGCGAACCGGCTCTTCCGATGCGTCTGGCGGGCAAGTGCTGGATGGCTGAGGCCGCTGGGACAACGCTCAATGGCCGCCGATCGACTTCAGCCAATCACTCACGTCGATGCTTTGAGCTTCCAAACAATCGCTCGTTGCTTGCCGCCGAGTGGGTATGAGACCCGCTCGACGCCGATCAGGTCGGCTCGAAGCTGTCCCTCGAAGCCAATGACTCGACCGCCGACCCGAACGAACCCTTCGGCTTTGCGCAGCCACTCGGCGATGTCGAACGTCGCGCGCGACATCGCGGCGTCGTACGCGTGATCGGTGTGGTCCTCGATCCGCTCGGCATATGATTCGAGGTTATCGAGACCCAGCTCGCGAGCAGCCGTTCGCAGGAACGCGTGCTTCTTGTGGACAGGTTCGAGCGATACAAACTCGATAGTTGGAGCGCAAATCGCCGCTATGACCACAGGAAATCCACCGCCAGATCCGACGTCCAAAACACGTCGCGTATCGACGTCACCAGCAAGCACGGGTACGACATGTAGGCTGTCATCGAGGTGCTCTTGAAGCTCGGCTCGCGTGTTGGCCGCCGACAAGTTGATGCGGCGGTTCCATTTCTCGAACAGGTCTAGAAATCCGTTTAATTTCTGCTGGTTCACGAGATTGCCCCGCAAATCAACTGACTAGCACGTGGCAGCACGAGCGTGTGGCGATCGATGGGTGGCAACACCGAGGTGAACCGCACGAGCGTTCGAGCAACGGACTCGGACGGCAACGAGCTGAGCAGGCTGACGCGCACGCCTGGCGCCAACCGCGGCAGCACGCCGATGCGAAAGATCGCTTCGTTGACGGTTTCGAGCGGACCGATACCGTCGGGACACTCGGCAACGATCACGAGCTCGCCGTCTGCCGAGACAAGCGGCGCGGCAGCGGCGGCGATCTTCGCGGCTTGATACAGCGATGCCGAGACCGGCAGCGCATCCGACGCGATCACGAGCGGAGCGGGTCTGGCGCTGACGCTGAACCAAGGCCGCGCGAGCTCAACACCCACGTGAAACGCACGCGCGACATTGCCGGCGACGACCGCTTGAATCGATGCATCCGGCGCGCAGACACCGTTGACGAGAAATATCGGTGCTTCGATCATCGCGACCGCGGCCGCGAGATCGTCGCGGCACGGGTTTCCATCGACGACTCCCGCGCGCGCACCGGGCTCTGACTTCAGTCGATGGTTGATCCGGATCGCGGCGGCTTGTCCGAGCCCAGGGAAGATCGCCTTGATGCCGGCTCCGAACCCAGCGAA
>DASXEF010001004.1:0-3714 GCA_036490255.1 Kofleriaceae bacterium | reverse complement strand
CGCGTCGAGCACGCCCGCGCGCGCGCAGACGAGCCGCGGCCGGCCGCCCGGCAACAGCGCGACGAGCCGGATCAGCTCGGCGGCGAACACGTGCAACAGCTCGGCGGCGACGTCGCCGCTCGGTTGTGCGAGCGCGAACGGCCCGGCGATGAAGCGCGCGGCCGCGAGCCGCGGTGCGCCGCTTTGCAAGTAGCCGATCGCGAGCACGCGAACGGGCCGGCGCGTGACCAGCGCGATCGCACGTCCGCCGCGTGCATCGTCGCCGGGATTGCCGAACCACGGCGCGACGCCGCCGTCGACGATCGCGCAGCCGCCTTCGAGGTTGTACGCCGGGAACGTGCGGTGATCGGGCGCGACGACGTGCGGGAATGCGGCGACCCAGCGCTTGGCTTCGCGCGCGAGCTTGCCGCGGCGCAGCTTGCCGAGCGCGGTGCGCGGCAGCGCGTGACGCGGCAGCATGTAGCGCGGCACTTCATCGGGACGCAGCGCGGTCTGCGCCTCGGCGGCGAGCTCGGCCGGCTCGACGCCCGGTGTCGCGGCGTAGATCGCGCACGCGACCTCGCCGAGCACGCGATCGGTCACGCCGACGACCGCGACGTCGGCGATGCCGCCTTTGCCTTGCAGCGCGTCTTCGATCACCGGCGCGCTGACGCTGCGGCCGCCGACTTTGAGGATCTCGGCGTGGCGCGCACCGAGCACGAGAAAGCCGCGGCCGTCGAACCTGCCGCGATCGCCGGTGAACAGCGTCGCGTTGTCGAAGCGCCGCGCCAGCTCGTCGGGCGCATCGACGTAGCCGTCGCCGACGTCCCACGCCGGCAGATCGATCGCGACCTCGCCCCACGTGCGCGGCGGCAGCACGCGGTCGTGCGGATCGCGGATCGTGATCCGGCGAAACGCGATCGCGCGGCCGACCGTGTGCACGCGGCGCGGATTGCGATCGAGCCACACGACCGACGCGGCGCCCGATTCGGTGAGGCCGTAGCTGCGACCGACGCGCACGTGCGGATAGCGCGCGGCGAGCGCGTTCAGCTTCTGCGGCGCGATCGGCGCCGATGCGACGACGATCGTCGTGACCGACGGCAGCTCGATCGAGCTCGCGAGCAGCACGTCGACGTGCGTCGGCGTGAGGCGCAGGCGGCCGACGCCGAGCGCGCGCACTTGCTCGAGCCCGGCGCGAAACGGCGTGTCGAGCAGCACGGTCGGCACGCCGTCGTGCAAGTTGCGCAGCGCGTCTTGCAGTCCGAGCGCGGTGCACAGCGGCACGGCGATCGCGCTCGGCGCCGCGCGCTGCGCCTCGAGCTTGCGCTGATCCGGCGGGGCCGCGCGCCAATCGTACGCGGCGCGCACGTCGCTCCACGCGACGCCCTTGGCATCGCGCGTCGAGCCGCTCGTATAGATGATGAACGCGAGCCCGAGCCGCGCGATCGCATCGCCGCGCCGCGTTCGCGCGGTGCCCTCGGCGATCACGAACGCGGGACGCAGTCGATCGAGCGTACGCTCGGCGAGCTCGGCGTCTTCGGGATCGATCATCGCGGGCACCGCATCGGCGAGCGCGGCGGCGCACAGCGCGATCACCGGCTCGATGCCGCGCGAGATCGCGATCGCGATCACGTCGCCGGGCTCCACGCCGAGCTCTGCGATCAGCGCGTTGCCGGCGGTCACGAGCTCGCCGAACGTCCACCAGCGATCGCCCGCGAACACGGCGCGAACGTCGGGGTGCGTGCGCGCGTGGACGCGCAGGCGGTCGCCGAGGTGGCTCATGATGCGGGCGTGGCGCTACGCAGCGCGACGAACTTCGAGATCGACGCGATCGTCGAGAAGTGCTGTGGCGCGAAGTCGATCGGCGCGACTTGGATCGCGAACTTCGCCTCGATGAACTCGACGAGCAGCAGCAAGTTCAGCGAATCGACGACGCGCCACAAGTTGTCGCTCGGCGCGATCTGATCGATGCCGCGGCGGCCGCGCGGATGATGATCGGCGAGAAACGCGCGAACGTTCTCTTCGATCTCAGCCGCCGGCTTCGCTTCGCTCCTCCCGCCGGCGGGTGGTTCAGCCGCCGGCTTCGCTTCGCTCGCCCCGACGTCACTGCCGCCGGCGGGTGGTTCACTGCTTGACACAATCGCAACCGGTCTTCGAACACGAGCAGGTATCACCGGGCGGACAGCGGCCGGTCGTGCACAAGCAGCTCGACGCCGAGAACGTGCAGCTCGACGAGCACGACAGCGCGCTGAGCGAGCCGGCGAAGCCGAGCTTCGCGCACGTCGCCGAGCCCATCGACGCGCCGTCGCATTCTTCGAGCCCGTTGATGACGCCGTCGCCGCAGTGACCGCCGGTGCACGACGATGCGTCGAACGTGCAGGTCGAATTGCACTTGAGACCGGGGGCGGCGTAATAGCCGACGTCGAAGCACGTCGCGGTGCCGAGATCCGAGCCGTCGCACAGCTCGGGACCGTTCTTGATGCCGTCGCCGCATTTGCCGACGCAGCTCGACGTGTCGTACTTGCAGTCGGCGCCGCACTTGAGACCGTCGGCGGTGTAGAAGCCTTCGGTCAAGCACGTCGCGCCTTGCAACAGGTTGCCGTCGCACTGCTCGGCGCCGGTGACGCGACCATCGCCGCAGCGACTCGCCTGACACACGCCGCCCATGCAGGTCGACGGCGGCAATCCGGCGACGGTGCATGCGGCGCCGTCGGGCTGGCCGTTGCACGCGACGACGAGATCGGTGTCGACGCATTTGTTGGTGGAGTTCTGCGCCATGCACGACGTGCCGCTCGGGCAGATCAGATCTCCGCACTTCGACGAACCGCTGTTCAAGCAGCCCGTCGCGAACGCGACCAAGATTCCCAGGGCGAGTTTCATGTTGGTCCTCATTGGCAGCTCGAGATCGTTCCTGAGGTCACGCACGTCTGAGCCGAACCGCAGAGCTCGCCGCCGCACGTACAGCTCGCCGACGTGAACGAGCAGTTCGATCCGCAGGTCAAGGGCAGCACTGTTCCGTTATAACCGAGCGTGGCGCACGTTTTCCCGTTGAGATTCGTGCCATCGCATTCTTCGAAGTTTTCGATGACGCCGTCGCCGCAAATCCCCATGCATCCGCCGAGGTTGACGGTGCAGGTCGCGGTGCACGCGAGCGTGCCGCCGTAGTAGCCGTAGTCCGTGCAGGATTTGTTATCGAAATCGCTGCCATCGCACTGCTCGGTGCCATCGACGTGACCGTTGCCGCAGTACGCCGTGCAGCCCGACGGATCGAGCGTGCAGTTCGATCCGCAAACCAAACCGCCAGGTTGCGGCGCGCCGAAGTCCAAGCACGTCGCGCTACCGAGGTCGGCGCCGTCGCACTGCTCGACGCCATTGATGATGCCGTCGCCACAGTGTCCGACGATGCACAATCCGCTCTGGCAAACGCCGCTGCCGGCCTCGCCCAAGTTGCACGGATCATTCTCGGCATGGCCGTTACAGGACGTGACGACCTGTGTATCGACGCAGTGATCGGCCGCGCACGTGAGGCCGACGGGACAGATCTCGTCGCCGCATGGCACCGCTGCGCTCTTCACGCAGGCCGCGAGGGCCAGCGCTATGAGATGAGCTCGCTGCACGTCGTTATTCTATCAAGTTGATGAGGTGGTTCAGATCTGGAAACATCGAGATCGATGACTGTCGCGCCGATCGAAGAGCTTCACCCCGCCGATCCATTCGGCGTTCGCTATCTCGGGC
>DASXEF010000990.1:0-3671 GCA_036490255.1 Kofleriaceae bacterium | reverse complement strand
GACCTGCTTGCAGTCGATGTAGAAGTTCGACTTCAGGCCCGACGACAACACTACTTCACGTTCCTGAAACGAACGCGTGCGCAGCAGCTCGAGCAGGCGCGCACGCGTTGCAAGCAGCTCGGGACCCACGCCCGAACGCTATCACACCGTTTGCGTTCCGTTGATTGACGCACGCGGGATCACCCCCTAGAGTGCCGGCAAACCCGTGTACCTCGTCGACGAACATGATGCCGCGCCAGTTCGATCGATGGCCGATCTGCTGTCGTACTTTGCCAGCGCGGGGAAGCCAGCGAGCGAATGGCGCGTCGGTACCGAGCACGAGCTCGTCGGCGTGATCCGCGCGACGGGCGAAGCGCCGCCCTACGAAGGTCCGCACGGCATCGGCGCGCTGCTTGCCGCATTTGCCGCGAACAACGGCGATCCCGTGATCGAGCACGGCCACGCGATCGCGATCGCGCGCGGCGATGCGCAGCTCACGATCGAGCCCGGCGGCCAGTTCGAGCTCGCAGCTCGCCCGGTCAGTGACGATCACGATCTCGTGACCGATCTCGAAGCGCATCGCGCCGAGCTCGCGCAGACGAGCAAGCCGCTCGGGCTCGCGTGGTTGTCGATCGGCATGCGGCCGTTCGGCAAGCGCACCGACATCCCGTGGATGCCGAAAGAGCGCTACGACGTCATGCACGCGTACATGCCGACCGTCGGCACGCGCGGCATGGACATGATGCAGCGCACGGCGACCGTGCAGGCGAACCTCGATTTCTCCGACGAGGCCGACGCCGCCGCGAAGATGCGCTGCGTGTACTCGATCACGAGCATGCTCACGGCGCTGTGGGCGGCCTCGCCGATCGTCGACGAGCGCGCGACCGATTTTCAATCGTATCGCGCGTGGATCTGGCGCGACACCGACAACGCGCGCGCCGGCCTGGTCCCGTTCGTGTTCGATCGCGACGACGTGTTCACCGCGTACACCGAGTGGGCGCTCGACGTGCCGATGTACTTCGTCTATCGCAACGGCTACCGGCGCGTACCGGCGGATCTGACGTTCCGCAAGTTCATGGCCGAAGGCTGGAACGGCGAGCACGCGGTGCGGCCCGATTGGGGGATGCACCTGTCGACGCTATTTCCCGAGGGCCGGCTCAAGAAGTTCCTCGAGGTTCGCGGCTGCGATTGCGGCTCGTTCGAGATGATCGCCGCGCTCGCGCCGATGACGCGCGGCCTGCTCTACGACCGCACCGCGCGCACCGCGGCGATCGAGCTGACGTCGAAGCTCTCGTACGCCGAGCGCCAGAAGCTCGCCGACGACGTGCCGCGGCAAGGCCTCACCGCCAAGGCGGGCAAGCACACGCTCGGCGAGCTCGCGAAGCAGCTCGTCGCGATCGCAAAAGACGGCCTGTCGCGGATCGCGCCGAGCTCGGCCGCGTTGCTCGCACCGGTCGAGCAGATCGCGTCGACCGGCCGCACGCAAGCCGATCGCATTCGCGAGCTGTGGAACCAGCACGCCGGCGATCGCCCCGCGCTGATCAAAGCGCTCGCGCATCCCGGCTTGGCGTAGTCAGTCGTCGTCGTCGTCGAAGTCGATGATCACGCCGTCGTCGCTGTCGGGCCGGCGCACGCGCGGCGCCTGACGCGGCAGCGGCTGCGTCGATTGCTTGACGTCGCTGACGCGGCCCGCGCGTGCCGGCGGCATGCCCGGCAGCGGTCGCGCTTGCGGGCTCCGTCGCTGTTCGGGCGGCACGCTCAAGTGATCGAGGTCGACATCGAGCGTCGAGAGCGCGTTGTCGAGATCCTCGACCGGATCTTGCTCCAGCGCGCGCTCCAACGACTCGTTGTCGGAATCGGCGAGCTCGTAGCCGCGCTTGCCGAACCCGTGCTGCTCGTCGAACTCGACCTCGGGATTCTCGTAATCCGGGTCCTCGGCGATCGTGTAGTTGTGCGGCTCGTCGAACTCGTCGTTGTCGTCGTCGTCGTCATCGACGTGCAGTTGTGGCAGCCGAGCGTGCCGCGCCGGCTCGTTCGGATAGTGACCGACCGGCGCCGCCTGCGCTTCGTCTTCTTCGTCGAGCGCGAGCCGATGCGCGAAGTCGTCGCGCGGCGACAGCGCGCGAAATGGGCTCGGCTCGGGCGGCGGCGTGAACACGTCGTGAACGAACTCGTCGCGCGGGAACGCGGATGCGTGCACCGGCTCGACCGGCGGCGGCGTCAACATCGGGTCGTAGTCGCTCGGTTCCTCGGGCGCGACGATCGGATGTCCCGACGAGTCGCGTTCGCCGTTCGCCGACAACAGATCGTCGTCGTACGCGTCGGCCTCGGCGAGCACGTCGACGTCATCGATCAGCTCGTCTTCATTCGCGTCGGGAATCTCGGCACCTGCCGTCGACGGATGCTCGTGCTCGAACGCGGCGTAGCTGGCCTGCGCCGGCGTTTCGCTGTACGGCGACACGGCGCCGATCTGCGTCGATTCGCCGGGGAGCTCGTCGACGAGGTCGCCGGCGTCGAGCTCGGGAATCTCGTCGTCGCCGATCGGCGCCGGCGCGACCGTCGACACGCCGGTGTGCACGCGCGCGGCATCGAGCGCGCGCTCGAACGAGAGCAGCTCGGGATCTTCGACGTCGACTTGCGTCGTCGTCGGCACCGCACCCGGAATCACGGTTGGCACGTCGAGCCCGACCGGCGGCGGTGGCGCTGCTGCAACGACGACGTGCTCGTCGACGCCGGCCGCTTCGGGAATTTCTTCCGGATCGACAACCGCGGAATCGCGCGGGCTGACGACCTCGTGGCTCATCGCGATCACCGCGACTTCGCGCGGCGCTTCGTCGACGATCTCGATCTCGCTCGTCGTGATCGGAATCGGCTGGGATTCGAGCACCTGCACCGCTTCGACCGGCTGCGACTCGAGCGGCGGCACGACCTCGACCGGCGCCGCTGCTTCGACCACCGGCTCGGAAATCACCGGCTCGGAGATCACCGGCGGCGGCGGCGCCCACTGCGTGCTGCGATCCTTCTTCGCGATCGCGATGCCGCCGAGCTGGCGTGCGAGCTCCGCGCTCGCCGCTTCGACGTCGACCACGACCGGTGCTGCACTCGCTTCGAGCAACGCTTCGAGCTCGCTGTCGTGCGCGCCGCCCGCGAGCACGCGCGCGCGCGCGATCGCTTTGCCGACGTCGACATCGGGCTCGTCGAGATCGATCGCTCTGACCGGTCCCGTCAGCTCGACCGCCTTCGCGACGAGATCGGCGAGCTCGGGCCGCTTCGCGCGCACCGGCTCCGGTGCAAGCACCGGCGCGACGATGATTCGACTCGTGCGCCGCGCAGTCGCGACCGGTCCGGCGGCCGGCCGCGGCGACGTGAGCAGCTCCGGCAGCGGCGTCGGTCGCGTCGGGATCGCAGGTGCACGCGCAGGCGTCGGCGTGACCTCGGGGACCGGCGGCGTCACCTGCGTCACCGTCTCGGTCTTGATCGGCGCCGTGTCGATGATCGGCTGCGAATCCAATCGCGGCACCGGCTGCGGCACGCCGGGCTGCGTCTCGACATCCATGCGGCGCGCCGCTTCGACATCTTCCGGCAGCGGGATCGCGACCTCGGGCAGCGCGAGCTGCCGGCGCCGCTCGAGCATGCGAATGATGATCTCGCGGCCGTCGCGGGTCACGCGCATCAGCTCGATCGCGAGGCCG